>JBMFPD010000340.1:0-3034 GCA_049969295.1 Anaerolineae bacterium
GGGCTTGCTCCTCCGAGGGGCTGGGCCTCACAGGTTGCGGGGGGAGGACTCCGCCGCCCCGACAAGCACTTCTCGCAGCACCCTGGCCAGGTCGTCCAGGCGGAAGGGTTTGGGCAGGACACCGCGGAAGCCGTACCGGGTGTGCTCCGAGAGGACAGGGTCGTTGGAGTAGCCGCTGGAGACGATGAGCCGCGCCTCCGGGTCCAGGCGCAGGAGTTCCTGGGCCGCCTCCTTGCCGCCCATGCCCCCCGGCACCGTGAGGTCCAGGACCACGGCATGGAAGGGGCGGCCTGCGTCCCTCGCCGCCCGGTACTGCTCCAGGGCCTCGGCCCCGTCCCGGGCCAGGGCAACCTCGTAGCCCAGGCTCTCCAACATGGCCCGCAGCGCCCCCCGCACCATCTCTCCATCGTCCATCACCAGGACCCGCCCCTGGCCGCGCAGGGGCTCCCGCGTGTCCTCCCGCCGTGGGGCCGGTTTCTCGGAGGCCGGCAGGTAGACGTCAAAGCGGCTCCCCTTCCCCAGTTCCGATTCCACGGTGATGTGGCCCCCGTGTCGCCGTACGATGGAGAAGGCCGTCGCCAGCCCCAGGCCGTGGCCTTCCTGCTTGGTGGTGAAGTAGGGGTCAAAGATGCGCGGGAGGTGCTCCTGGGGGTTACCGATCCCCGTGTCCTGGACGGAGATGCGGACATAGCGGCCCGCCGGGAGGGGCAGGGGCGAGGGCGAGTCCAGGACCACGTTGGCGCAGGCCACGCGCACCACGCCCCCCTGGGGCATGGCCTGGCGGGCGTTGAGGACCAGGTTCTGGACGACCTGGCTCAGTTGCCCCTCGTCGGCCTCCACCGCCCACAGGTCCGGCGGGATGGCGAACTCGGCGCGCACGGACGAACCCCGCAGGACGAACTCGGCCGACTCCCGCACGAGGTCCACCAGGGACGTGAGCCTGCGCACGGGCGCGCCGCCCCGGGCGAAGGTCAGGAGTTGCTGGGTGAGGTCCCGGGCCCGGAAGCAGGCCCTCTCCGCCTTCTCCAGCACCTCGCGGACCTCTTCCTGCTGGGCCACGTAGAGTTTGGCCAGGGAGACGTTCCCCAGGATGCCCGTCAGGAGGTTGTTGAAGTCGTGGGCGATGCCGCCGGCCAGGACACCGATGGACTCCAGTTGCCGCACCCGCTGCTGCTCCTCTTCCAGGCGGCGCCGCTCCGTGATATCCCGGATGAAGACGAAGTCGGCCGGGCGCCCTGCGTACATGATGACCCCGGCGTTCAGTTCCACCGGCACCCACCGTCCGTCCCTGTGGAGGAGGGCTGTCTCGTAGATGGCCGGCACCGGCTCGCCCCGCATGCGGCGCGTGTACCGGTCCGTCACCTTGGGCAGTTCGTCCGGGGCGATATACAGGGCGTAGCGCGTGCCCGTCATCTCCTCCACCGTGCGGCCAAGCATCTCCGCGAGGCGCGGGTTCACGTACCGCAGCACGTCCTCCTGCACCACGGCGATGCCATCGTTGGCCCGCTCCACCAGGTCCCGGTACCGGGCCTCCTGCTCCTCCAGGGCGTCCAGAGCACGGTTGAAGGCCCGGCCCAGGTGCGCGAGTTCGTCGTCCCCCGCCACCTCCAGGCGGGCGGAGAGGTCGGCCTGCTCCTGCAGGCGCTCCACCGCCTCCGTGAGGCGGGTGAGGGGCGCGAACACCGACCATTCCACCACGTACAGGGCCACCCCGAGGAGGGCCAGCCCGGCGATCCCCAGGGAGGCGAGCACGAGTTCCATCGCCCGCACGGACTGGCGGTAGAGGTCCCTCGGCAGGTCCGCCTCCAGGAGGAGGATGGGCTCGCCGTACACGTCCCGCAGGAGGGTGTAGGCGGCGACGGTGGCCCCGGAGAGGGGCCGCACCGCCACGCCCTCCGGGGGCCCGGCGGCGAGGGTGGCCAGGGCCCCCGCGGCCTTCTCCGGAAGCCCCGGATCGCCAGGCCTGTAGGCCACCAGGGGGTGGTTCACCAGGTGAGCCAGGTCCTCTAAGAAGGCTTCGTCCAGGAAGCGGCCCATGATGAAAGTCCCCCGGATGGGGCCTTCGCCGTTGCTGGTCACGATGGGGCGCGAGACGACCACCACGGGCCCCGCGGGGAGGGCGAGGAGGCCCGTGAGGCTGTGTTCGGTGTCCGGGTGGTGGAGGAGGGGGCTTCCGGGCTTCAGGTGGTCCTCCAGGCCCTCGGGGAGGGGAACTTCCGCTTCCTCCTCCAAGTCCACGGCCTTGCCATAGACGAGGCGGCCCTCCGCGTCCAGGAAGAGCATCCAGTTGACCCCCAGGCCGGTGAACGTGGAGTCCACCAGGTTGGACTCTATGTAGGCTGGGTTGCGGTCCTGGACGAAGGCGTAGGTATCGTCCCAGGCCGCCCAGTCATGGGCGATGGTGTCCAGGGAGTCCAGCCGGCTCTGCAGCGCGTGCAGGACCTGCTGCATGTGGCCGCGGGTGTGCTCTTCCTCTATCTGGACGGCGTGACGCGCCAGGATGAACCAGGCCGCCCCCGTGGAGGCCAGGAAGAGCAGGAGGAGCGTGGCCGTGAGAAGGGCGAGCGTCTTTTGGCGCAGCGTCACCGGACCCTCCGGCGCGAAGGCAATCCCCCCTCCGCCGGGGCTGCGGAGCGGATGGGGGGATCCCCATTGTGTTACATAAGTATAGGATAAGGCTCTGAAGATGTCAAATCCTATCCAACCTCGCCCACAGGGCTGACCCATTCTCACAGAACCCTGACATGCTCCATTGAAGGTCGGACGTAGGTCCAACCTTTCCAGGGGCAACGCGCTCCAGACCGTAGGGCACGCCTCCTGGCGTGCCTCTGCTGGGAAGGAATGAGCCCGGCGCGACCGAGCCATTCGTGTATTCGCTCCTTCATCCGTGGATGGCGTGAGCAGACCGTAGGGCACGCCTCCTGGCGTGCCTCTGCTGGGAAGAAATGAGCCCGGCCCGACCGAGCCATTCGTGTATTCGCTCCTTCATCCGTGGATGGCGTGAGCAGACCGTAGGGCACGCCTCCTGGCGTGC
>JBMFPD010000341.1:0-3020 GCA_049969295.1 Anaerolineae bacterium
GTGCCCTCTGGGGGCTGGGGCCCTGGCCGGGTCCTCGTGGGGGGTGGACCGCGCTGCCCTGGCCCGGGAACTGGGGTTCGCCGGGGTCATCCCCAACTCGCTGGACGCGGTGCAGGACCGGGACTTCGTGGTGGAGTTCCTGTTCTGGGGAGCGATGCTGGGCGTGCACCTCAGCCGCCTGGCGGAGGACCTCGTCCTCTGGGCCTCGCCGGGGTTCGGCTTCGTCCGCCTCCACGAGGCCTACACCACCGGCTCCAGCCTGATGCCCCAGAAGCGCAACCCAGATAGCCTGGAACTCCTGCGGGGCAAGGCTGGCCGCCTGGTGGGGAACCTGACGGGGTTCCTCGTGACTCTCAAAGGCTTGCCAGCAGGCTACAACCGCGACCTCCAGGAGGACAAGGAACCCCTGTTTGACACGGTGGATACCCTCCAGGCTGCGTTGCCGGTGGCAACGGGGGTGGTCCGCACCCTGGAGCCCCAGCCCGAACGGATGCGGGCTGCCCTTTCCGACGACCTCCTGGCCACGGACCTGGCGGAGTACCTCGTGCGCAAAGGGGTCCCCTTCCGCCAGAGCCACCACCTGGTGGGCCGGCTCGTGGCGCGGGCGGAGGAACTGGGCGTCCCCTTGCGGGAGGTCCCCCTGGAGGAGATGCAGGCCGTGAGTCCCCTCTTCGGGGAGGACGTGCGGGACGTCTTCTCTTTTGAGGCCTCCGTGGAGGCCCGCCGGAGCGAGGGCGGCACGGCCCGCGAGGCCGTCCTGCGCCAGGTGGAGGCAGCCCGCCGCGCCCTCTCCGGGTGACGGCTTACCTGGAGCGCCAGTCGCTCGTCACCAGGGGCAGGGAGAGGGGACGGGCTGGCGGCCGGACCAGGCGCAGGGATGGGGCAGGGCTGTCGGCCCCGGTGTCCACCGTGAGGGTGGCCCGGCCCATCCGGCCGCCCTCGGCCTCCAGGACGACCTGGTCGCCGCTGGGCGAATAGGCGAAGTACGCCCCCAGGTCCGCCGTGCGGGCGTTGGCCAGGTTGGCGAACCAGTACCCTGCCTCCGACACCAGGGCGGACAGGTAGGCCGATCCTCCTGGGCTTCCGGAGCCATTGGCGTCCCGCACCTGGAGGTAGACGATGGCCCCTGCCGCCGGCGTTGTCCCGTCCTCTTGGTAGACCAACCCCCAGACCGCGTCCGAAGTCGGCGGGGAGAGGGTGGGGCCCGTGGTCACCTGGTAATGGGCCCCACCGTTGTCGTCCACCGCGCCGTCGCTCACCACGTCAAAGTAGTAGGTCGTCGCGGGCGAGAGCCCGGTGAGGCCCACGTAGTGGGTCCGCCCCATGTAGGTCGCGCCCCGGTCGTCGGAGGCCACCTGGCCGAGGGCCGGCGTGGTGCCGTAGTGCACCTCCCCGTGGGCGTACCCCTCGGTGACCCAGGAGACCGTGACGTAGACATCCCGCACGTTGCTCACCCTTACATCGTGGATGAACGGCCCTGCCTCGCTCTCCCCAGCGGTCACCGAGAGGGGCAGGAGCAGGAGGACCAAGAGCCATCCCCACCATCTCCGCAACATGGTGCCTTCCTTTCCAGTCCCAATGGAGTCCGGGCGGCCGGGCTGCCGGTCCCTGCCTGTAGGACGCACAGGGGCAGCTGGCCGGTACGTGCCATTGTAACAGGACAGGCCCGAGGATGCAATTCCTCAGGGTTCCCGCAGGGTTGTCTCATTTTTACAAAGGAAGGCCTTGGTCGCTCTTCCCGGCGCAGAGGGCACGCCGGCATTGCATGCCCGGTTGCTCCCCTGCCCCCGGCGTGTTATAATGGTCACGAACTCAGCACCATCTGCTCAGAAGGCCGGAAGGGAGAACGCCATGCCCCGCACCAGAGCGGTGGTCATCCTCCTCGCGGGATGCCTCCTGCTGGTCAGCCTGGCAGGCTGCGGCGGAGGGGCAGCGCAGCCACCTCCCGCAGAAGCCTCTGGGGGCTTCACCATCCAGAACAAAGGCTCCGATACCCTGGTGAACCTGGCCCTGGCCTGGGCCGAACGCTACACCGCCCTCCATCCCGAGGTCCAGATCGCTGTGACCGGGGGAGGGTCGGGCACGGGCATCGCCGCGCTCATCAACGGCACGGTCCATATCGCCAACTCCTCCCGCAAGATCAAGCCAGAAGAGGTCGCCGAGGCCCGGGCCAACGGCATTGAGCCGGTGGAACACGTGGTGGCGGCCGACGCCATCGCCGTCGTCGTCCACCCCCGGAACCCGGTGGACCGTCTGACCATCGCGCAACTGTCCGCCATCTTCAGCGGGAAGATCACCAACTGGAGGGAGGTGGGCGGCGAGGACCGGCCCATTGTCACTCTCTCCCGGGAGACCAATTCCGGCACCCATGTCTTCTTCCTTGAGGAGGTGGTGCGGCAGGGCCGCAAGGACGATAAAACCCTCTTCTCGCCCGAAACCCTCCTCATGCCCTCCTCGGAGGGGATCTCCAGCGAGATCCGCCGCAACCCCAACGCCATCGGCTACGACGGGTTGGGCTACGTGACGCCGGACCAGAAGGTGATCGCCGTGGCGCGGGATGAAGGCGGGCCCTACGTCCTGCCCAGCATTGAGACGGTCCACAACGGGACCTACCCCATCGCCCGGGAGCTGTACATGTATACGGCTGGCGAACCCACGGGCATCGTCAAGGACTACCTGGATTGGATCCGCACGCCCGAGGCCCAGGCCATCGTGGCGGAACTGGGCTTCGTGCCCATCCTCAAGCCCTGATGGGAAGCGCCTATGAAGAAGGGGGAGCAGGTCCGCACTCGCTGGGGAGAATTCTTGATCGAGACGCTGATCCGGGTGACCGGCGTCTCAGCCATCTTCTTCGTCGTGCTCATCCTGGTCTTCCTCCTCCGGGAGGCCGCACCGGCCCTTGTGCAGGTCCCTCTCCAGAACCTCCTGGGGACGCGCTGGTACCCCATAGAGGAGTACTTCGGCATCGTGCCCCTCGTCCTGGGGTCCCTGTGGGTGACCATTGGGGCGGTGGTGCTTGC
>JBMFPD010000342.1:0-3011 GCA_049969295.1 Anaerolineae bacterium
CACCCCTCCCCCAGCCCCCTCCCCGCGTGCGGGGAGGGGGCCCAGGGGGTGGGGTTGGAAGGCGCACGGCCGTGCGCCCCTACCTCTCCGTCGCCTTGGCCAGAACCACGTATCGTCAACAACCAGTGTAGTCCAGTGCTAGCCTGCCCGGAAGTGCCGCTCGGGGAGGGCGCGCAGACGGGCTGCGGCCTCCTCCGGCGTCAGGTCCCGCTGGGGTTCGGCCAGCATCTCGTACCCCACCATGAACTTGCGCACTGTGGCCGAGCGCAGGAGGGGCGGGTAGAAGTGGGCATGCAGCTGCCAGTGGCGGAAATCGCCGGGCGCGGTGGGCGCGCCGTGCCATCCCATAGAGTAGGGGAACGAGGTCTGGAACAGGTTGTCGTACCGCGTGAGGAGCCGCTTGAGGACGTCGGCGAGGGCGTCCCGTTCGGCGTCGTCCAGGTCCGGCAGACGCAGGGTGTGGCGACGAGGGAGGAGGAGCGTCTCAAAGGGCCAGACGGCCCAGAAGGGGACCACCGCCAGCCAGTGGTCGTTGGCGGCGACGACCCGCTCCTGGGCCTTTTCCTCCAGCGCGGCGTAGGCCAGGAGGAGGACCTCGCCGTGCTCCACCAGGTAAGCGTGCTGGCGGCGGTCCTCCCTGGCAGCCTCGTTGGGGAGCGCCCTCTGGGCCCAGACCTGCCCGTGGGGGTGCGGGTTGGAAGCGCCCATCATCTCGCCCTTGTTCTCAAAGATCTGCACCCAGGCATACCGCGCCCCCAGGTCCTCCACCTGCTCGGCCCAGGTATCCACCACCCGCCGGATGGCCTCCACAGGCATCTCGGCCAGGGTCAGGTCGTGGCGGGGGGAGAAGCAGATGACGCGGCAGGTCCCCCGCTCTGAGACTGCCTGCAGGAGGGGGTGCGCGGCCTGCTCCTCCAGGGGCGTGTCGGGCAGGAGGGCCGGGAAGTCGTTGGAGAAAACGTACGTATGTTCGTACAGGGGGTTCCGCGCTCCGCCAGCCCTCTCGTTCCCCGGGCAGAGGTAACAATGGGGGTCGTAGGCCGGGCGAGCCTCTTCGGAGACCCGCTCCACCTGCCCCAGCCAGGGCCTCTGGACCCGCTGGGGCGAGACCAGCACCCACTCCCCCGTGAGGGGGTTCCACCGCCGGTGGGAGCGCTCCAGGAGCCCCTTCTGCACCTTTCCCACGCTCCCCTACGCCTTCCAGACGATGTGCACCCGGTTGCCCGCCGGGTCGGGTTCCCGCAGGTACTGCAACTTCATGCCCGGGAGGACGATGGGATCCTCCAGGTCCACTCCCCGCGCCCGCAGGGCTTCCACCGCGGCGTCAAAGTCGGCCACGCGGACCGCCACGTGGCAGCGTACGGGACCGCTCTGGGGCAGGACTTCAATGCGGCCCCTCTCAGGATCCAGGGCGAGGAACCGGGTTCCAGAAGGGGTCGCTGTGGCCCCGAAGCCGAAGCGCTCCTGGTACCAGGCCGCGAGGGCGTCCACAGAGGTCTCTGAGGTGGCGTAGAGACCCACGTGTTCCACCCCGAGGAAGAGAGGTTCGCCCCGCGCCTCGCGGATCCAACGCAGGACCTGGGCCACGCGCTGGGACAGGCCGTCGTAGTCCTGCGTGGAGAGGATCTCCAGCGTGATGAGGCTCGCGCCCATGCCCAGGCAGGCGGCACCAGCCTGGATCCAGGCGTGGATGTCCTCCCTCGTGGCCTTCACCAGGGCTGTGGGCATGCAGCGGGTCCGGGGGCAGGGGCCGAGGAGGGCGCGGAGGAAGTCCGGCCCGCCCAGGCCGCTCGCGGGGAAGATCTTGACGATCTCCACCCCCAGTTCCTCGGCCTGGCCGATCTCCGAGACGCTGCCGCAGCCGGGGATGTAGGGGACCCTGCGGCGGTTGCAGAGGCGGGCCACCTCGGGGTTGAGGTCCGGCCCCACGATGAAGGCCGCGCCGCAGGCGATGTAGAGGGCCGCGGTGGGCGCGTCCACGATGGTGCCCGCGCCGAGGATGACGCCCGGCAGGTGGTCCGCCACGTGCCGGGCCAGTTCCGCGAAGACCTGGAGGGCGAAGTCGCCGCGGTTGGTGAACTCCACGACGCGGCTCCCGCCCGCCGCGCAGGCTTCCACCACCCGCTTGCACACTTCCACATCCGGGTGGTAGAAGATGGGCACCAGGCCCGAGCGCAGGATCTCCTGGAGGACGGTCAGGCGGTCCACACGTGCCACATCTTTCCTCCTGGGGACAGGGTTGCACCTACGGAAGCAGGGGCCAGGCACAGGGGCCTGCCCCAAGGCGGCGCATCTGGGGCGCACGGCCGTGCGCCCTTACTCCTCAGGACGCCATGCCTTCAAGGGTCCAGCCCTAGTCGTACTGGACCTGGCTGTAGCGCATCAGTTTCTCCCAGCGGTGGTGGGCGGTGATGAAGCGCACGGTCCCCGAGAGGGAGCGCATCACCAGGGAGTGGGTGCGGGCGCCGTGGCCGTAGTACCGCACGCCGTCCAGGAGTTCCCCATCGGTGACGCCTGTGGCGGCGAAGAAGACGTTGTCGCTCCGCACCAGGTCGTCAATCCGCAGGACCTGGTCCAGCCTCAGGCCGATCCGCCTGGCCGCCTCCACCTCCTCCTCGTTGCGAGGCCACAGTTTGCACTGGATCTCGCCCCCCACGCACTTGAGGGCGCAGGCGGAGATCAGGGCCTCCGGCGCACCGCCGATGCCCATCAGAAGGTCCACACCGGTGTCGGGGATGGCCGTGCTGAGGGCGGCGGAGATGTCGCCGTCGGGGATGAGGCGGATGCGGGCGCCGGCCTCCCGCACCTCGGCGATGAGGCGTTCGTGACGGGGACGGTCCAGGATCATCACCGTCAGGTCATTGACGTCCTTGCCCTTCGCCCGGGCCACGGCCCGTGCCAGTGGTCCCTAGGCGCGAGACCAGGTAGAGGAAGCCCCGCGTGGCGGCGGCGATGCGCGCGATGCGCTCCTCTCCGCTGGTGGGCGCGACCAGGAAAACCAGGGCCAGGCC
>JBMFPD010000343.1:0-2998 GCA_049969295.1 Anaerolineae bacterium
GCATCCGCTGCGTGCTGGTGCAGGGTGGGGCCCGGCCCCAGGTCCCCGACCCGCAGGAGAGGCGTCCGCCTCCGCCGCCTGAGCCTCCGCCAGGGCCTCCGGCGGCAGAGGTGGACCGGCCGGTGGCCTCCGCAGAAGGGCCGGGCGAAGGGGTGGACCGGGCCTACAGAGCCGTGGCGAGCGATCCCCTGATCCAGGAAGCGGTCACCCGCTACGGCGCGCAGGTGGTGGACATCGTCAGCCGGGAGGAGGAAGGTCCGTGGGGGAGCGGGGAGAAGGCCCTGGAGGCTGGGGAGGAGTTCCCCGAAGCCGATGAGGAGGGTGTGGAACGGTAGGAGGTCGGACATGGGCAAGGGGAAAGGGAGACCGCGTGGACTGCGCGTGCCCCGGTCAACCGGGGGCATGGTCCAGCAGATCCAGAAACTGCAGGAGGAGATGCTCAAGGCCCAGGAGGCCCTGGGCGAGGAGACGGTGGAGGTCTCCGTGGGGGGCGGTGCGGTCAAGGTGGTCCTGACGGGGCACCAGCGCCTCCAGAGCATCACCATTGACCCCCAGGTGGTGGACCCGGAAGACGTGGAGATGCTCCAGGACCTGATCCTGGCAGCGGTGAACGAGGGGCTGGACCGGGTGCAGACCCTGGCCGCGGAGCGGCTAGGGGCCTTGACCGGCGGTTTGGACCTGCCAGGGCTCTTCTAGGACATGCGACGGGGGAACGTGCCGGCGCCCATCGCCCGGCTGCGGGACGAACTGGCCCGCCTGCCGGGCATCGGGCCCAAGACGGCTTCGCGGTTGGCCTTTTACCTCCTGCGGGCCCCGGAGGAGCAGCGGGCAGCCCTGGCCGCGGCCATCGCCTCCCTGGGCACGGAGGTGGTCACCTGCCACATCTGCTACAACCTGGCCGAACAGGACCCATGCCCTATTTGCGCCGACGAGGCGCGGGACCACCGGCTCATCTGCGTGGTGGAGGAGCCCCTGGACGTGTGGGCCATTGAGCGGACAGGGGCCTTCGCGGGCGTGTACCACGTGCTGCACGGCGTCCTCTCCCCTCTGGAGCGGATGGGCCCGGACGACCTGAAGATCCGGGAACTGGTGGACCGGGTGCGGGTCGGGGGCGTGGAGGAGGTGATCCTGGCCACCAACCCCAGTTTTGAGGGGGAGGCCACGGCCATGTACATCCACCAGCAACTGGCCCCTTTGGGCGTGCGGATCACGCGCCTGGCGCGAGGGCTGCCCATGGGCGGCGACCTGGAGTACGCCGACGAAGTGACCCTGGCCCGGGCGCTGGAGGGGAGGCGGCCGCTCTGAAGGGGGAGTAGGTGGTCCTGTGGGCGCTCTGCCGAGACCATGCCTCTTCCTGAGTGCCGTGGTAGCGTTGCTCCTCGCTTCCTGCAGCGGGCCGACGCCCCGGGCCCCTTCGGACGCGGTGCCCCCGGCGGCGTCCAAGGCTGCGGCCACGGTGTCGGTCCCATCACCTCCCCGGCCAACGCCGTCGTCCAGGAGTCCGCTGACCGCACAGCCCGCTCCCACGTTGCGGGCGACAGCCGTCCCTTCCCCCACACCAACGGTCCCCCGGAGGACGCGCCCGTTCACCCCGACGGAGGAAGAACCCTCTGACCGGGTCCCTCCAAGGCTTGCCTCCACGCCGACTCCGACGTTGGCCCCGGGGCGGACCCGGGCACGGGTGGTGCAGGTGGACGACGGCGACACCATCCAGGTGGAGATCGCGGGGCAGGTCTACCGGGTGCGGTACATCGGGATAGATTGTCCTGAGGGGACGGAGCCCCTGGGCCCGGAGGCGGCCCGCAAGAATGCCGAACTGGTGGCGGGGAAGGTGGTGGCGCTGGAGCGGGACACCTCCGAGACGGACCGCTACGGGCGGCTGCTGCGGTACGTGTGGGTGGGGGACCTCCTGGTCAACGCGGAGTTGGTGCGGCTGGGGTACGCCAGGGCGCGGGCCTATCCGCCGGATGTGCGGTACCAGGACCTCCTGGCACGGCTGGAGGAAGAGGCACGGGGAGCGAGGAGGGGGATCTGGGGGCTTCCGCCTACACCTACCGCAGCGCCTTCCTCGGGGAACTGCGACCCGGCCTACCCCACGGTGTGCATCCCGCCCCCGCCCCCGGACCTGGACTGCGCGGACATCCCTTACCGGCGGTTTCAGGTCCTGCCGCCGGACCCGCACCATTTTGACGGCGACCACAACGGGATAGGGTGCGAGAGGGATTGAAGTTCCGGCGCGTGTACCCGGAGGGGGTGCGCATTTGACATGGTTGCGGACCTGTGGTACATTCTGCGCCGCTCGCCCGGAGGGGGCGAGCGGTTTGACAGGATGGAGGGGGTGTGGTATCATCCGCCTCCGCTGGGCCGAGGAGCTCAGGGTTAAAAAGTGCGTCCGGAGGCCTTTGCCCCTTGACAAAGGGGCGGGGCGTGTAGTATAATAAGGGTGCATCGGGCGACAACCTTGCTGGCCCGCCGCAGGGCGGGGGTTGACAAGCGAGGAGGGGGAACAGAAACCAGCCTTTGGAGAACGATTGAGGAGCCAGGGGTGGGTTTCTGTTCGCCGACGGAAGTCGGCGAATTTTGTCCCCTGGATTTGACAAAGCCCGAGAGATGTGCTACACTGATGGATGCGCTGAGGGACCTTAACAACTGAAGAGTGATAGGAAGGTTCGGACGAGTGCAGGGTCCACGTCAAACCTGAAACCGTTTCCACGGAGGGTTTGATCCTGGCTCAGGATGAACGTTTGCGGCGCGCCTAAGACATGCAAGTCGTACGGGCCTCGCCTTCTTCGGAAGCGAGGTCAGTGGCAGACGGGTGCGTAACACGTGGGTGACCTGCCCCGAAGTGGGGGATAACCACTCGAAAGGGTGGCTAATACCGCATGTGCTTGGCGATTCGGTTCGTCAAGCAAAGCCGCAAGGCGCTTCGGGAGGGGCCCGCGGCCCATCAGCTTGTTGGTAGGGTAACGGCCTACCAAGGCGATGACGGGTAGGGGGC
>JBMFPD010000344.1:0-2992 GCA_049969295.1 Anaerolineae bacterium
GCCCCACGGGAACTACATCGGCGCGTATCCCCAGGGGTGCACCCGCCAGGAGGCCCGGGCGCGGCTGGGCCTTCCGGAGGAGGCGTTCGTCTTCCTGGGTCTGGGGGGCTTGCGGCCCTACAAGGGAGTGGAGGAACTCCTGGCCGCCTTCCGCGCCCTGGAGGCCGTGGAACCGCAGGCCTGGCTCGTGGTGGCCGGGCACGCCCACGACCCGGCCTATGCCCACCGCCTGGCGGCAGGGCTGGCGGGGTGCGAGCGGGTGCGCTTCGTGCCCGCCCATATCCCGGACGACGAGGTGCAGGTCTACATGGCTGCGGCTGACTTCGCCGTCTTCCCCTACCGACGGGCCACAACCTCTGGCGCGGCAATCCTGGCCCTCTCCTTCGGCGTGCCGGTCATCGCCCCGGCCCTCGGGCCTTTCCCGGAACTCCTGGCGCGGGGGGGCGGCATCCTCTACCCCCCGGAGCGGAAGGAGGGGCTGTGGGAGGCCCTGCGGGGGGCCCTGCACGCTGACCGGGAACGGCTGGCCCAGGAAGCGTGGGCGGTGGCCCGGTCGCTGGACTGGGAGGGGGTGGCGCGGGAGTTCCTCGCCCTCTACCGGCGGGTGGTGGATGATCGGGAGGGGGCATCGTGATCCGGGGGTACGACATCGTCTGCTGTGCGCCGGACCCCTGGCACAGCATCTGGCGGAACCGCCAGCAGATCATGTCCCTCCTGGCGGAGGCGAACCGCATCCTCTTTGTCGAGCCGCGGGCCTACCTGCGGCCCACCCTGGCCGCGTTCTGGCGGGGGGGGTGGGGCCTGCAGGACTTGCGCCGGCCTTTGGTGGAGACGGTGCGGCCAGGACTCTGGCGGTTCCAGTACCCCCTCTACGCGCCCATCAGCGGGCGGTATCCCCTGAGCGCGTGGACCTACCGCCTGCAGGTCCGGGCGCTCAGGCAGGCCATGCGGAGGCTGGGGTTCTCCAGGCCTCTCCTCTGGCTCTACCGCCCCGACGACGGGGACCTGGTGGGGCAACTGGGGGAGCGGTTGGTCATCTACCACGTGGTGGACGAGTACTCGGCCTACGAGGAGGGGTACGAGGACCGCGTGGCCCCGGGCAAGCGGGAGGCGATCCGGCGCAAGGAACAGGCCCTCCTCGGTCAGGCCGACCTGGTCTTCACCGTCTCGCGGCCCCTGTGGGAGGCCAAGCATCCCTTCAACCCCAACACGCACCTGATCCCCAACGGGGTGAACTACGAGGCCTTCCGGGGGGCAGTGGGGGCGCTGCCCCCGGAGGACCTTGCCGCAGTGCCGCCCCCGCGGGTCGGCTACGTGGGCAACCTCAACGAGAAGGTGGACCTTTCCCTCTTGCGCCGCCTGGCGGAGGCGCGGCCGGGGTGGTCGCTGGTGTTGGTGGGGCCGGTGAGCCTGCGCTTTGACCTGCACCTGGTGGGCGAGTTGCGCCTGCCCAACGTGCACTTCCTGGGGCAGAAGCCGGTGGAGGCGCTGCCGGGGTACGTGGCCAACCTGGATGTGTGCCTTATGCCCTACAAGCGGAACGAGTGGACGCGCCACATCAGCCCCCTCAAGATGTACGAGTACCTGGCCTGCGGAAAGCCCATCGTCTCCACCGACATTCCAGCGGCGCGGGAGTTCGCCCATCTCCTCTACCTGGCGGAGGATGAGGGATCCTTTCTGGACCTGGTGGCGCGAGCCCTGCAGGAGGCCGATTCGAGCCTGGCCGTGGCGCGTCAGGCCGAGGCAGCGAAGCACACCTGGCGGGCCCGGGTGGAGGCAATGTCGGCCCTCATAGAGGCGGCTCTGGCGGCAAAGGCGTGAACAAATTGTAAGGAAGGCGTTTGACAGATTTATCTTTCGTTCATATCATTGTGTTACAATGATGCGGAGGCCCCGGCTCCCAGGCCCACTGAGGAGCGGCAGGGAGGTCGGGTCCATCTCCCCGGGCGGGGGGAGGGCCGCGGCATCCGGGGGTCATGACCGCGATGAGGAGGACGAGAGGGCGAGGCCTCCAGAGGCGCGAGGTGGAGCGGTCTCTTCAGGGCCTCGTCCCGTGGGATGAGCATGTCCTGTGGCTTCACGTTTCAACACTACGCCGAGATCATCGCCGAGGCTGTGGGTCTGGGCTACCGCTTCCTCCGCTTCCGGGATGTGGATCGGGAGGTGCAGGGGCGGGTGTTGCTGATGCGGCACGACATTGACCTTTTGCCTCGCAACGCGTTGCGCTTTGCGGAGATTGAGGCGAAGTTCGGCGTGCGGGCGACTTACTTCGTGCGCCTTCACGGGCGGTACTACAACCCCTTTGACCTGGAGACCTACCGCGTCCTGAAGGCCATCCGGGACCAGGGCCACGAGATCGGCCTGCATTATGAGCCGGAGTTCGCGGCCCTGGTGGGGGAAAGCGCGCGGGACCTGCTGCGGCGGGAGAAGGCGGCCCTGGAGGCCATCCTGGAGGTGGAGATCGTCTCGGCAGCGATGCACAACCCGAGCCTTTCCCGCGACGCCCTCGGTCCGGAGGACCTGGCCGCTGTGGGCATCCACCGTGAGGCCTACCATGCGCCGTTCAGCACGGAGTTCAAGTACCTTTCCGACAGCGGAGCCCGCTGGCGGGAGGGGTGTGTGTGCGGCTTCCTGGGCCGGGAAGAGCGCCTGCACGTCTTGATCCACCCCTTCTGGTGGTTTGAGCGGAGCCTTACGGAGAACTTCTGAGGCTGGACATGAGGCGGGAGGAGTTGCTGGCCCAGGGGTTGCACGTGGCACCGGATGTGGCCCTGGGCGAGGGCCTGCGGGTGAAGGCCGAGTCCGGGGAGGTGGGGACAGGTGTCCGCCTGGGAGCGCGAAGCCGCATCGTCTGCCGGCACCTGGTGCTGGAGGACGGGGTCCAGATCGGCGACGATGTGGAACTAGTGGCCACTGAGGTGCACCTGGGCCGTGGGGCCAGCATTGCTGCTGGGGCGCGCATCACGGTGGTGGATGCGTTTCGCCTGGGCCG
>JBMFPD010000345.1:0-2988 GCA_049969295.1 Anaerolineae bacterium
AGTTCCTGGATCATGAGGGACACGGTGTGATCGGGATGTACGGACATGAACGGCTTCGCCTGGTTCAGGAGCAGGGTGAAATCTGCCCCACCGTAGGGGATGGTCCCCGCCACCGGCAGGCGCAGGGTGGCCTCAATCTGGTCCTTCGTCAGCCCGGCCAGGCCCACAGCCCGGTTGATCACCACGAAGAGCCGCGCTGGCCCGATCCCCAGGCGCTGGAAGTAGTCCAGGCAGGTCTTGGTCAGGTGGACCGTGCTCATGTCCACCCCCATCACCACCACGATCATCTCCGACTTCTGGATGATGGGCAGGCTCACGCGGGAGAGGGAGCGCCCGAAGTCCACCAGGGTGTAATCAAACATGGTCCGCAGGGTGGCGAAGATGGGCTCCAGGGGGTCCACCCGCAGGCTCTGGGCTTCGTCGGGGTCCCGCGCCCCCAGGAGCGCCCAAACCCTCCACCCCTTGGCCTCTGCCATCGCCTGGGCTACGGTGGTGGCTTCGATCTCCTCGGGAGGCAGCTGGGTGAGGGTGGCGATGGATTCCGGGGAGTCCACCCCCAGGATCTGGCGCATGGAGCCGAGGGGTAGGACCAGGTCCACCAGGGCGACGGTCTTGGGCTGGACGCGCTCGGCCAGGGCGTGGCCGAAGGAAGCGCAGACCGCGCTCGTGCCCGTGCCTCCCTTGGCGCTGAAGAAGGAGATGAGTTTGCCGGCCTTGCGCCCCTGAGGAGGCGCGGGCTTGCGCGCTTCGCTCAGGAGGACCTTGATGCGGGCCAGGATCTCCCGGTCGGCCCCTGGACGTTTGGTGACGTGTTCGTCGGCCCCTGCCTGCAGATAGGCGAGGATCTCGGCCACGTCGGTCATGCTGCTGAAGACGATGATGCGCACGTTGCCCAGGACGGGGTGGCGGCGGAACTCCCGCACCAGGTCCAGGCCCGACATGTCCGAGAGTTCTCGCTCCACGATGGCCAGGTCGGGGTGGAGGAGGGCTGCTTTCTCGCGCGCCTCCCGCCCCAGCATGGCCGTGGCCACATCGTACCCTTCCTGGGTCAGCATGGCTGCCAGGTAGGAAAGGGTCGCCCGATCGGAATCCACAATCAGGATGCGCTGTCCGGCCACCGGAGCCTCCTGGGAAAGGCGGTGGGGAGCGACGCTCCGCCGCGAAGGTGCCGATCTCCAACTGCGCCAGGATGACAGGCCATCTCAGATTATAGTATAGCACAATTTTGCACAGGGGGCTACTGGCCTAAAGTACCGTTGCAGGGCTATCCCATTCTTACAGCCTTCTGGCGCGGTAGACCGTAGGGCACGCCTCCTGGCGTGCCCTCTGCGCCGGGAAGAGCGGTTATGGCCTTCCCTTCATTCCGTTGATGGCGTGAGCAGGGCGAAGACGCCCCGGCATCTGATCCCCGCAACTGAGCAGGGCTCGGCGCTACGGTCTGAGCAAGCGTCAACGAACCGGCTGGTAGCGATGATGTTCTGGCCCGCCACGGCTCTGATTGCCCTGTCCCCTGGCCCGTGTTATAATGGGGGGTGAGCGGACGGGCTGGGCTGCATCCCTTCGGCCTCGCGGAGCAGGAGATGTACATCGGACCACGCCGGAAAAGGCGTTCCCGCCCCGGGCGGGTGCTCATCCTTCTGCTGGTGGACGCGCTCCTGATCTGGCTTGTGTACCGTCTGTTCTTCGTGGAGCGGCCCCAGTGGACGCGTCCCTTTGAGCCAACGCCGACGCCCACCCGCACGGCCGCGTCCTACCGGCTGGAAGCAGAGCAGGAGTACCAGCGGGGCCTCCTGGGCCGGGCTGCCGAGGCCTACCGCGAGGCCCTGCAGCGGGAGCCAGAGGACGCGGAAACCCATGCCCAACTGGCCCGCATCCTGGCCCTCTCCGGATGGTTTGACGAGGCTGTGGAGGAGGCGCGGAAGGCCGTTTCCCTGGAGCCAGACAACGCCCGGTACCTGGCCATCCTGGGGATGACGTTGGAGTGGGCGGGTCAGTTGGACGAAGCCATAGAGACGTGCCTGCGGGCCCTGGAACTGGACCCCGACCTGGGCGTGGCCCATGCCTACCTGGCCGAGGCCTATGTGGACAAGGGGGACTGGAGGCAGGCCCTGGAGGAAGCCCAGAAGGCCGTGGAACTGGACGGGCAGAACGTGGACGTGCGGCGCAACCTGGCCTACGTCTACGAGGCCCAGGGGAAGTACCGCCAGGCCATTGAGGAGTACCAGCGCGCCATAGAACTGCACCCCAACCTGCCCCACCTGTACTTGAGCCTGGGGCACAACTACCTGGCCCTGGGCCGGCGGGAAGAGGCCCTGGAGCAGTTCCGCAAGGCGGTGAACATTGACCCCCACAGCCCTCGCACCCACGACCAACTGGGGTGGGCCTACTACATGATGGGCGACTACGCCCGGGCCGTGGTGGAACTGGAGCAGGCCCTGGAAGCCGACCCGGCCTACGCCCCGGCCTACGGGCATCTGGGGGTGGTCTACTACGTGCAGAAGAACTACGAGAAGGCCATCCCCAACCTGAAGAAAGCCATTGAACTGGGCCGCCCCTCGGTGGAATACTACTACGAACTGGGCCTGAGTTACGTCTTCCTGGGCGATTGCGAGGAAGGCATCCCCTGGCTGGAACAGGCCCTGCAGCTGGACCCGACCTCGGAGCCCGCCTGGCAGGGCATAGACATCTGCGAGGGCCGTGGGGCCAGCCCGGGGGAAGCCCACCCGACCAGCACACCTTAACCCTTTGAGGAGGCTCTGACCAGTGGACCTTTTTCCTTTCAGGAGGGTCTTGGCGGTCTGGCCCGTCCTCGTCGCCGTGGCCGTCCTGGCCAGCGGGTGCAGTTTCATCGGGCTGGAGGAGCCGGTCTCCCTGCCCGCGCCCACCGACACCGCGGTCCCTCTGGCCACTCCCACGCTTCGGCCCACCGTCCCGCCCCCTACGGAGACCCCCGTCCCCACCTCCACCTTCACCCCCATCCCCACCCCC
>JBMFPD010000346.1:0-2960 GCA_049969295.1 Anaerolineae bacterium
CCGGATGCGGGCTGCCCTTCTTCCTGGGCGGCACTGTGCCCAGCGTGGACGCGCTCATGGAGACTTCCTACGGCCTCCGCCGGTCGCCGGAGTTCTTCTGGTCCCAGAAGCGGGTGCGCGTCCTGACCCGCACCCGCGCCGAGGAAATTGACCGGGAAGGGCGGCGAGTTCGGGTGCGGCACCTGGGAAGCGGCGAGGAGTCGTGGCTCCCTTACGACCGGCTTGTGCTGGCCACCGGCGCTGTGCCGGTCCGCCCACCCATAGAAGGGTTGGACCTGCCGGGCGTCTTCTTTCTGCACCAACCGGCCGATGCCCGGGCCATCCAGGCGCGCCTGGCCTCCGGAGGCGTGAAAGAAGCGGTGGTGGTCGGGGCTGGTCCCATCGGCCTGGAGGCAGCCGACGCCCTGGTCAGCAAGCGGGCGCGCGTGACCGTGCTGGAGATGGCCCCTCACATCCTGCCGGGCCTTCTGGACCCTGAGATGGCGGACCTGGCCCAGTCCCTCATGCAGCACCCGTTCCTGCGCCTGGTGACCGACGCGCCGGTCCAGCGCCTGACGATGGAGAACGGAGCGCTGGCCGCCCACACCCCCGCCGGCACCTTCCCCGCCGATCTGGTCCTGGTGGCGGTGGGCGTGCGCCCCAACGTGGAACTGGCCCGCGCCGCAGGTCTGGCGCTGGGCCCCACTGGCGCGCTGGCCGTGGACGAGCACGGCCGCACCAGCGACCCAGCCATCTTCGCCGGCGGCGACTGCGTGGAAAGCACCCACCTGGTCAGCGGCGAGAAAGTGTACATCCCGATGGGCTCCACGGCCAACAAACACGGGCGGGTCATCGGCTCCAACCTGGCCGGCCTGGAGGAGCGGTTCCCGGGGGTCCTGGGCACGCTGGCGCTGCAGGCCTTTGACGTCAACATCGCCCGCACCGGGCTCACCGAGGCCCAGGCGGCCCGGGCCGGCTTCCAGACGGTCACCGCAGTGGCTCCCAGTTTTGACTGCTCCCACTACTACCCGATGCACGAGCGCATCACCCTGAAAGTCGTAGCCAACGCCGCCACCGGCCGGCTCCTGGGGATGCAGGGCGTCGGCCTTGGCGAGGTGGTCCGGCGCATAGACGTGGCCGCCGCGGCGCTCTCCGTCCGGGCCACGCTGGACGACCTGGCCCACATGGACCTGGCCTACGCGCCGCCCTTCGCCGAAGCCATGGATGCTGCCATCCGCGTGGCCAACGTGGCCCGCAACAAGGTCCAGGGTGTGGCCCGCACCGTCACCCTGCCAGAACTGCAGCGCAGGGTCGCAGCAGGCGAAAAGGTCGTGCTCCTGGACGTCCGGCAGCCCGAAGAAGTGGAAGAGAGCCCCATCGCCCTCCCGGGGGCGGAGGTCGTGCCCATCCCACTGGGCCAACTCCGCGATCGGGCAGGCGAGGTGCCCAGAGCGGACCTTCTGGTGGCCGTCTGCGCTGTGGGGATCCGCGGCTACGAGGCGCAGCGCTTCCTGGCAGGCGCGGGGCTCCCTCACGCCGTGTTCCTGGAGGGCGGGCTGACGCTTCTGGAGACAGCCATATAGCCGATCGCGGCAACGGTCTTCTGTGGACAGGACCGGCCCCTCACGGGGCCACCGAACGTGGAGAAGGAGAAAACGCACATGTACATCATCACCGTCAATCACAACCTCTGCACGGGCTGCGGTGAGTGTGTGGATACCTGCCCCAACGGCATGTTTGAACTGCAGGAGGTGGACGGCAAGACCGTCTCCGTGCCCGTGCTGGACCCCAGCGAGTGCATCGGCTGCGAGTCGTGCGTGGCCGTGTGCCCGGAGGGGGCCATTTCCATCCAGGAGATGTAGGCCATCGCCGTTACCGAGACGGGAGCCCCCTCCATCAGGGAGCCGGGCCGGCTGGTCATCGCCGCGCCGCGCGGGCGCAGCGGCAAGACGACGGTCACCCTGGGCCTGGCCGCCGCCCTGCGGGCGCGCGGCCTCGCCGTCCAGCCCTTTAAAAAAGGACCGGACTTCATTGACCCCTCGTGGCTCACGGAGGCGGCGGGGCGGCCCTGCCGCAACCTGGACCCGTATCTGATGGGCCGCGAGGGAGTGCAGGAGGTCTTCGCCCGCGGCAGCCAGGGGGCCGATGCCTGCCTGGTGGAAGGGGCCATGGGCCTCTACGATGGCCTGGACGACGAAGGCTCCGGCAGCACGGCGGTCCTGGCGCGGTGGCTGCGGGCGCCGGTCGTCCTGGTGGTGGATGCGACCCGCATCACCCGCAGCGCGGCCGCCCTGGTCCTGGGGTACGCGCAGTTTGAACCGGAGACGTGGCTGGCCGGGGTCCTCTTCAATGGGGTGCAGGGGGCGCGCCACGAGGCAAAACTGCGTTCGGCGGTAGAACGTTACGTACGGCTCCCCGTGTGGGGGGCCCTGCCCCGCACCGAGGCCCTGTCCATCCCGGACCGCCACCTGGGCCTGGTCCCTCGGGCGGAGGGCGAGGGCTGGGTCGCCGCGGTGGAGGCAGCACGGGAGGCAGTGGAGCGGTACTGCGACGTCCCCGGCCTTCTGGACCTGGCGCGCTCGGCCCCAGCCCTGGGCTGGGAGGTCCCCGAGCGCCCAGGGGCTCCGGCGGGTGGCCGGGTGCGGGTGGGGGTAGTGCGGGACCGCGCTTTCACCTTCTACTACCCGGAGAACCTGGAGGCCCTGGAGGCGGCGGGGGCCAGGCTCCTGGAGATCAATGCCCTGCACCAGGGCCGGTTGCCGGAGGTGGACGGCCTGTATATCGGCGGGGGGTTCCCCGAGACCAATGCCGCCGCTTTGGCGGACAACCAGGGTTTCCGGCGCTCCCTCAAACAGGCGATTGAAGCAGGGCTGCCGGTCTATGCCGAATGCGGCGGGCTGATGTTTTTAGGGCAGGAGCTGATCAGCGGGGAACGAAGCTTCCCCATGGTCGGGGCTTTGCCGTTCAGTGTCATCCTGGAG
>JBMFPD010000347.1:0-2946 GCA_049969295.1 Anaerolineae bacterium
CCGAGTCGCCTACGCCGCGGCGGGTTCTTCGGCGAGGCGGAACCCGCGCAGCCGCAGGCTGTTGGTGACCACGAAGATGGAACTGAAGGCCATGGCCGCGGCGGCGATCATGGGGTTCAGGAGGCCCAGGGCGGCCACAGGGATGCCGATGACGTTGTAGAAGAAGGCCCAGAAGAGGTTCTGGCGGATGGTGCGCATGGTGCCCCGCGAGAGGGCGATGGCCCGCACCACGCCCCGCAGGTCGCCACTCACCAGGGTGATGTCGGCCGTCTCCATGGCCACGTCGGTGCCTGTGCCGATGGCGATCCCCACGTCGGCCTGGGCCAGGGCTGGAGCGTCGTTGATGCCGTCGCCCACCATGCCCACCACCTCGCCCTGCTCCTGCAAGCGCCGCACCTGCTCCGCTTTCTCCGAAGGGAGCACCTCCGCCAGCACACGCTGGATGCCCACCTGCGCGGCGATGGCCTGGGCCGTCTCCCGGTTGTCCCCGGTGAGGAGGACGACGTCCAGCCCCAGGCGGCGCAGGGCAGCCACGGCTTCGGCGGAGCCAGGCCGGACTGTGTCGGCGATGCCGATGAGCCCCAGGAGCCGCCCGTCGGAGGCGACCCACACGCTGGTCTTGCCCTCCTGGCGCAGGCGGTGGGCCTCCTCCAGGCCGGGCGAGAGGTCCACCCCCTCGGCCTCCAGGAAGGCTGAGGTGCCCACCCGCACCGGCCGTCCGTCCACCTGGGCGACGATGCCCCGTCCCGGCATCGCCTGGAACTGGCCCAGGTGTGGAAGGGTGAGCCCCTCTTCCCTGGCCCGGGCGACGATGGCCTCCCCCAGCGGATGCTCCGAGCCCTGCTCCGCGGCAGCGGCCAGGGCCAGGAGTTCAGCCGGCGCAAGGTCTGCTGCGAGGGGCACGAGGTCCGTCACCGCAGGCTTGCCCCTGGTGACGGTGCCGGTCTTGTCCAGGACGATGGTGGTCAGGCTGCCTGCCCGCTCCAGGCTCTCGCTGTTCTTGAAGAGGATGCCCATCTGCGCGCCTTTGCCGGTGCCCACCATGATGGCGGTGGGGGTGGCCAGGCCCAGGGCGCAGGGGCAGGCGATGACCAGCACGGCCACCATGTTGAGGAGGGCCCGCGTGAAGCCAGCCTGGCCCACGAAGAGCCAGCCCAGAAAAGTGAGGAGGGCAATGGTGACCACGGCCGGGACAAACACGGCGGAGACCCGGTCAGCCAGGCGCTGGATGGGGGCCTTGGAGCCCTGAGCCTCCTGCACCAGGCGGATGATCTGCGAAAGGACCGTGTCCTTGCCCACCCCCGTGGCGCGGAAGCGGAGGAGGCCCTCCCGGTTCAGGGTGGCCCCGATGACCTGGTCGCCGGGGCGTTTCTCCACAGGGAGCGACTCGCCGGTGAGCATGGATTCGTCCACGGCGGAGAAGCCCTCCTCCACCACACCGTCCACCGGGATCTTCTCGCCTGGGCGGACCACCACCAGGTCCCCTACCCGGACCTCGGCGATGGGGATATCCACTTCCTCTCCGTTGCGCACGACGCGGGCTGTCTTGGGGGCCAGGCCCATCAGCCGGCGGATGGCCTCGGAGGTGCGCCCCTTGGCCCGCGCCTCCAGGTACTTGCCGAGGACGATGAGGGTGATGATGACCGCCGCCGTGTCGTAGTAGACTGGGCCGGGGAGGAGGAAGGTCGTGGCCAGGCTGTAGAAATAGGCGGCCGACGTGCCCAGGGCGATGAGGACGTCCATGTTGGCCGCACCGGCCCGCAGGGCCTTGTAAGCCCCACGGTAGAAGGGCCAGCCAATGCCGAACTGCACCGGGGTCGTCAGGACCCACAGGAGGACCTTCCGACCACCGAAGTCGGGGATGAGGCCCAGGTCCACCCCCATGCTCAGCACGGAGATGACGAGGCTCAGGGCAAGGCCAGCCACCAGGCGGCGGAACTGCCCCTGGATTTCCCGCTCCCGGGCGGCCTGCTCGGCATCCTCCAGTTCCTCCTCGCCCTTGACCTCCACCACGTCGTAACCCACATCCCGGATGGCCTGCTTGATGGCCTCCAGGGAGACCACACCAGGGATGTACTCCACACGGGCCCGCTCCGAGGCGAAGTTGACCTCGGCCCGCAGGACGCCTTCCAGTTTGGCGAGCGCCCGTTCAATGGTCAGGGCGCAGTTGGCGCAGGTCATCCCGGTGATGGGCAGGTCGGCGTGGGCAGTGAGGACGCCGTAGCCGGCTTCCTCCACTGCCTCGGCCACGCGCGCCAGGGTCAGGCGCGTGGGGTCAAAGGCCAGGGAGGCCTGCTCCGAGGCGAAGTTGACCGTCGCCTCCTCCACCCCCTCCAGCCGCTTCAGGGAGCGTTCCACAGTGAGGGCGCAGTTGGCGCAGGTCATGCCCTTGATGGGCAGGGTGACACGCTTTTCAGCCATAGGGAGCCTCCGTGCGCCAGCCCTTTCGGCGGGGGCCAGCGCGCTGCCGCCCTCACTCGGCGACAGGGTATCCGATCTCGGCCAGGACCTCCTTGGCCCGGGCGAGGGCCTCCTCGCCCCGGTACGTGATGGTGACGGTCTTGGCTTCCACGCTTCCTTCCACCTGCTCAATCCCTTCCAGGGGCCGCAGTTCCCGCTGGATGGTCATGATGCAGTGGTGGCAACTGATGTTGGGCACCTGCAACGTAACGGTGGCCATGTCCCATATCCTCCACGTCCAGATTACCTGCCAGCAAGACGGGCGGGACCTTCCCTTGGGGAGAGGTCTGCGACCAGTATAGCACGGTTTGGCATGGTTGTCAAGAGATTTTTACAGAAATCCTTCCTGCTTTTGAGGCCCGGGCACGCATGAGCCCAGCGCGACCGGGCCATTCGTCGGTTCGTTCCTTCATTCGTTGATGGCGTGAGCAGTAGGGCACGCCGGGAGGCGTGCCCTACGGTCTAAGCCGATGCGGGGAGGGAAGG
>JBMFPD010000348.1:0-2943 GCA_049969295.1 Anaerolineae bacterium
GGTGAACCCCGGTCGGCCCTCCAGGCGGGCCAGCCGCCACCGCTTCAGGCGCACGTCGTAGGCGTCGTTGAGGTTGTCCACCCCAACCACCTGGACCCCCTCCGCCAGGAGGTGCTCCGCCACCTTCCAGCCGATGAAGCCCGCGCAGCCGGTCAGGAGAACGGGACCGCAGACGGCAGACCGCGGACGGTGGACCGCAGACGGCAGGCCACGCTCTGCGGTCGTCTGACGGTGGTCCCTTCTGGGCTTCCAGCAGTCAGTCATGCCCAGCCTCATACTCTTCAGATCCTTCACGAATCTTACCTGCGGCGGTCGGAGGTCGCCTGTCGGTCGTCAGGGATGTCCGAAGCGCCTGCAATTTGGCAAAGAGGGTCTCGCTGAGCCGGTAGGCCTCTCGTAAGGGGGTGAGGTCCTGCAAGTATTGATGCCTGCTGACCAGGTGCTGGCAGGCAACAGTCTCTACGAGCGAACGGATGGCCATACCCAGGAACCGAGCTTGCTCCGCATTGCTCTGGCTGGTGGAGCCTTCCGCAATATTCAGGCAAATGGAGGTGGCAGCACGCCTCATCTGGGCAGCCAGGTTGTATTCTTCCTGGCAGGGCAACCTCTGAGCGATGGCGTACATAAGATCCAGGTACTGGAGGGCCAGGTCCCAGACCTCCAACCGCTCAAACTTGTACGGCACGCCTCTCAGCCCTCGTGACCGCCACCCACAGGCCGCTGGCGGCGGTCTGCCGTCGGCCGTCTGCCGTCGGTCACAGTCTGACGATCCTCCCCGGGTTGGTCCCCAGCCCCCTGGTGGCGTTGCGGGTGTCCACCACCAGGCGGCTGTTCTCCACCACCCATTCCCAATCGTAGGTGCTGTGGGGCGTGACGATGACCACGCAGTCCGACCACTGCAGGGTCTGGCGCTCCAGCGGAGCGCACTCCAGGCGCACAGGGCCCTCCGGCGGGCCATCCAGGACCACGCTCGGCACGTACGGGTCGTGGTAGGCCACATCCGCCCCCTTGGCCCGCAGGAGGTGCAGGAGGTCCAGGGCCGGCGACTCCCGCACGTCCCCCACATCGGCCTTGTAGGCCACCCCCAGGAGGAGGACCCGCGCCCCCCTGAGGGGCTTGCCCTCCTCGTTCAGGGCATCGGCGATCTTCCCCAGGACCACCTGGGGCATGCCGAAGTTGATCTCCTCGGCCAGTTGGATGAAGCGGGCGGTGTAGTTCAGGGTCTTCAGTTTCCAGGCCAGGTAGTGGGGGTCAATGGGGATGCAGTGCCCGCCCAGGCCCGGGCCGGGGTAGAAGGGCATGAAGCCGAAGGGCTTGGTGGCCGCCGCGTCTATCACCTCCCACACGTCCAGGCCCAGGCGGTCGCACATGAGGGCCACCTCGTTCACCAGGGCGATGTTCACGGCGCGGAAGGTGTTCTCCAGGAGTTTGACCATCTCCGCTGCCCGCGGCGACGAGACCGGCACCACCCGCTCCACCGCCGAACCGTACAGGGCCTGCGCCACCCGCAGGCACACGGGCGTCATCCCCCCGATGACCTTGGGCGTGTTGCGCACCGTGAAGTCCTTCCGTCCGGGGTCAATCCGCTCCGGGGAGAAGGCCAGGAAGAAGTCCTGCCCCACCTGGAGGGATTCGCCGTTGGCCGTCGCCAGGCGCGGCAGGATCAGTTCCTCCGTGGTGCCGGGGTAGGTGGTGCTCTCCAGGACGACGAGCATCCCCCGGTGGAGCCGCTGGGCCACGGCGTCGGCCGCGGCCACCACGTAGGAGAGGTCCGGGTCCTTGGTCTTCCCGAGGGGTGTGGGCACGCAGATGATGGCGGCGTCGGCCTCCCGCAGGACGTCGTAGTCCGTCGTCGCCCGCAGGCCGGCCCCGACCAGGCGGCCCAGCACCTCCGAGGGGACGTCCTGGACGTACGACGCGCCGCGGTTCACCGCCTCCACCTTGCCCTGGTCCACGTCCACGCCCACCACGGGGAAGCCGGCCTCCCCGAAGGCGACCGCCAGGGGCAGGCCCACATACCCCAGGCCGATGACCGAGACCACGGCCTCGCGTCCCTCAATCCTCTGGAGCAAGGTCTCCGCATCCATCGTCACCACCCTGTAGAACGAGACCGCCGACGGCTGACCGCCGACCGCTGATCGCTGACGGCTGACCGCTGATGGCTGTATTGCCTGCCTTCAGCACCTTCGGCACGGTCTGGAGGAGCAGTTTCAGGTCTTCCCAGAGCGACCGGTTTCTTACGTAAGCGAGTTCCAGCGCCGCACGCTCCTCCAGCGAGAGGACCGGCCCCCGCACCTGCACTGGCCCGGTCAGGCCAGGCCGCACCGAAAAGCGCGCCTCGTGGTGCGGCCCGTAGTAGGGCACCAGGCGCCACTCCTCCGGCCTCGGCCCCACCAGGCTCATCTCGCCCCTGAGCACGTTCCACAGTTGCGGCAGTTCGTCCAGCCCCGTGGCCCGCAGGAACCGGCCCACCCGCGTCACCCGGGGGTCGTCCGGCACCTTGAGCACTGGCTCCTGCAGGCCCCGCTCGGCGATGATGTCCGGGAGCATCGCCTCGGCCCCATCCACCATGGTGCGGAACTTGAGCATGCGGAAGGGCTTCTTGTCCTTCCCCGCCCGCCACTGGCGGAAGAGCACGGGACCTGGGGAATCCAGTTTGATGGCCAGGGCGATGCAGGCCATCAGGGGGGCGGCCGCAACCAGGCCCACCGCCGCCAGAACAAGGTCCAAGGCCCGCTTGACCCGGAGGGCCCACTGCCGTTTTTCCTTACCACTTGACAAAAGTAAGGAAATCTTGTATCCTGATGACAGAAACCCCTCAAGTAAGGAGGAGGCCATGACAGAGCATCTCACGACCATCACCGCCAAAGGCCAGGTGACCATCCCCAAGGCCATCCGAGAGGCCCTGCAGGTGGGCGAGGGCGACCAACTGCTCTTCGTGGT
>JBMFPD010000349.1:0-2924 GCA_049969295.1 Anaerolineae bacterium
CCTGGAGTTCGCCTCCCCCGCGCATGGGGAAGGTCTTGCTGACGTTCTCGCAGACGATCTTCGCGCTCATTCTGCCGCCGCCCTCAACCAAGGTGCGATCACCTTCTCCATCCGGCGCAGGACCGTGGCGATCAGGGCGCCGATGAGGCCGATGGTGATCATGCCCGCGATAACCATAGAAGAGTTGGTCAGGTCCATGCCCCGCAGGATGATGAAGCCGACGCCCTCGCGCCCTCCCACGAGTTCCGCCGCCAGGACACACATCCAGGAGAGGCTGAGGCCGTTCTGGAGGCCAGCGAAGATGGCCGGCAGGGCCGAGGGGACGGCCACCTCAAAGAAGAGTTGCCGCTCGTTGGCCCCCAGGGTGCGGGCGGCGTTGAGGAGCAGGGGGTCGGTGAAGCGGATCCCCGTGTAGGCGTTCATCACCGCGGGGACAAACGCGCCCACCCAGCAGATGAAGACCTTGGGCGTCTCGCCGATCCCGAACCAGAGGATGGCCAACGGGATCCAGGCGATGGGCGGGATGGGCCGGAAGATCTCAAAGACCGGTTTGACCACCGCCTCGGCCTTGCGGCTCCACCCCATGATCAGCCCCAGGGGGAGGCCCATGGACACGGCCACGACGAAGGCGATGAGGACCCGGCGCAGGCTCCAGTAGGCATGGCCCAGGAGGGTGTAACGCCCCACCTTGTGGGTGAGCATGCGCACGAACTCCGAGACCACCTTCACCGGGGAGGGCATCAGGTTCCCCCCAATGCCGGCCGAGGCCACGATCTGCCAGACGAGGATGAGCACGAGGGGTGAGATCAAGGGGAGGAAGACGGTCCACCGGATGCGGAATTTCCTCTGCGCAGTCGTAGCGGTTGCGGCCATCACGACTTCCTCCAGGGGGTCAACCGGCCTTCCAGCGCCTCCAGGGCCAGGGCCATGAGGGCGCCGGTGAAGCCGATGGTGAGCATGCCCACGATGATGACGTCCGGGCGGGAGAGGCGGCGGCCGGTCTGGATCATGTAGCCCAGGCCCTCGGTGGCCGCCAGGAGTTCCGCGGCCACCAGGGTCATCCAGGCCGAACTGAGGGAGAGGCGCAGCCCTGTGAAGACCATGGGCAGGGCCCACGGCACGCCCACCTTGCGGAAGGTCTCCCATCGGGAGGCCCCGAAGGTGCGGGCCACGTTGATGAGCACGGGGTCCGTGTACTTGATCCCCGCGTAGGAGTTGATCACGCTGGGCACGAAGGCCGAAAGCCAGATGATGAAGGCCTTGGCCGGCAGGCCAATGCCCAGCCACAGGATGGAGAGGGGGATCCAGGCGATGGGCGGGATGGGCCGGATCGTCTCAAAGATGGGCCTCACTGCGCCGTCCACGGCCTTGTACCACCCCATGAGGAGCCCCAGGGGAACCCCGATCACCACCGCAGCGATGTAGCCGGTCAAGGCCAGGATGAAACTGGTGCGGAAGTGCTGGGGCAGGGTGGCCCCATCGGGGTTGGGTGAGGTGAGTTTGGCCACGAAGAGTTTGGCCACCTGGACCGGGCTCTCCAGGATGTAAGTGGAGATGATGCCGAACTGCACCAGGCCCTGCCAGACCAGCAGGAACCCGATCAGGCTGACCACCGAAAGCCACCAGTAAGACCGTGCCTGTTTCCTCACTCGTGCTTGTGCCATCTTCCCGCTCCTGGTCTTGGGAGGGGCAGCCCAACCGGAGGCTGCCCCTCCCGTGGAGGCTCTGGACCGGGGCTACTTCAGGAGCGTGCCATCCTTGGCTTCCATGTAGAGCACCAGTTCCAGGATGTCGTCGTTGAAGTAGCCGCCGCTCAGGAGTTTCGCCTTGTCCTCCGGGGTGATGCGCCCCTGGGCGACGAAGAAGTCGGCCAGGTCGCCCCACCACTCTTCCACTTTGCTCCTGCCCGTGGTGGGGTCCTTGGCGAAGAGGGCCAGTTGCTGCGGGGTGTTGAAGAGGGGCCGGAGGGCGAATTCGTTCTTGATGGCCTGGTCGCTCAGGTCCAGGGCGCACTCCTCCGTGTAGTACTTCTTCAGCACCTGCCCTGCACCCTCGGGGTCGGCCATCATCTCGCGGATGCCCTGCATGTACAGTTTGAGCCAGCGGGCCACCAGTTTGGGATCTTCCATCGCCTTTTTGCTGGCCACGACGCCGCCAGGGATGACGACGCCCGCCCGACGGCCGGAGGACATCTTCACCCAGCCCTTGGCCTCGGCAATGTAGTCGTACGGAGCCCACAACTGGATGATGTCCCCCTGCCCCGACTCAAAGGCCGCCAGCGCCTGGCTCTGCTCCATGTGCACCAGTTTCACGTCGGACTCGTTGAGGCCCAGGGCCCGCAGGGTGGCGATGACAGCGTAGTGGCCAGTGGACACGGTGCTCAGCAGGATGGTGGCCCCCTTCACCGTCTCCGGCGACCCGTAGATCTCCGGGTACTGCGGGTTGTACCCCTTCACCTTCAGGATGGGGCTGTCGGGCCGCACCCACAGGTCGTTGGTCTCCGACTCGTCGTTGGAGACGGCGATGATGGACGCCCCGTAGCGGATGGCGGCCAGCATACAGGGAACCGAGCCCTCAGCGCCCACCTGCCACTGGTCGGAGGCGAGGGCCTCGTTCTGGGGGGCACCGGAGGGGTACATCTGGAAGTCAATCTCCAGGCCGGCTTCCTTGTCCCACCCCTTCTGCATGGCCAGATAGGTGGGCAGGGCGTGCAGGCAGGGCTGGTGGCTCACATGGATCTCCGTGGGCTCCGTGCCAGGCAGGTCCATCTGCTCCGCTTCCATCTGGGCGACCATGCGGAGGATCTTGTCGTTGAAGAACCCGCCGGTCAGGAGTTTCGCCTTGTCCTCCGGGGTGATGCGCCCCTGGGCGACGAAGAAGTCGGCCAGGTCGCCCCACCACTCTTCCACTTTGCTCCTGCCCGT
>JBMFPD010000350.1:0-2915 GCA_049969295.1 Anaerolineae bacterium
AGAAAGGCCCAGGTCCCGCTGGAGTTGCTGGAGTTGCCCCTCCAGGCATTCATACTCCAGGAGGAGGACCCGCACACCCCGCCGCCGGGCCAGGTCCCGGTCGCGGGTGAGGAGGATGCGCCCTTCCGCCCGGGCCCGGCGGACCAACTGGGCGTCCTCCAGGTCCGGTTCAAAGGCCGCATCGTACCCCAAGATGCGCAGCCACCGGGCCAGGCGGCCCAGCATCCCGTCCAGGAGGAAGGTCGGGTCCTCCTCGCCGCTCATGGGGCTTCTGCGTCCTCTGGTTCCTGCCTGAGACCGTAGGTCTGGAGGAGGTGCACCACCTCTTCGTCGGAAGTCTGGTCGAACTCCTGGTAGAAAGCGCCCACCGCCCAGAAGAAGGCCGGCACGTAGGGGCACACCACTTCGTCGGCCTCCTGGGCCAGACGGTCCAGGGCGTCCGCTGAGGCCACGGGCACGGCGACCACGATCCGCGCCGGCCCCCGCGCGCGCAGGGTGCGGACAGTGGCCAGCAGGGTGGCACCAGTGGCGACCCCGTCGTCCACCAGGATCACCGTCTTGCCCTGTAGGGGGACTGGCTCGCGCCCACCCCGGTAGCGGGCCAGGCGGCGCGCCAGTTCCAGCCGCTGGCGCGCCACCTCCTCCTGGACGTACGCTTCGGGGATCTCCAGTTGGCGGATGATGCCTTCGTCCAGAACCAGGGCGTCCCCTTCGGAGACCGCGCCGATGGCGAACTCGGGGTTGCCTGGCGCGCCGATCTTGCGGGTGATGGCCACATCCAGAGGCGCGCCCAGGGCGCGGGCCACCTGGGCTGCTACCACCACGCCCCCTCGGGGCACTCCGAGCACCACCAGGTCTTTCTGGCCTTTCAGGTGCGCCAGGGCCCTGGCCAGGACCTGTCCAGCCTGCACCCGGTCTGTATAGTACATCTCCTCTCCTCCGCGGGCTACCGCCTGCGGGCCAGGTCCAATGCCTTCCGCACCGCCTCTTCTGGCGTGTGGGCTTCCACGATGGCCGGCACGGGGACCCCGCCGCGGGCCAACTGCCACGTCTCCAGACCCACCACTGGACGCCCGAACTTGAGGGCAAAGGCGATCTCCGAGAGGGTCCCGTATTCCCCACCCACGGCGATGAGGACCCGCGCTGTGCGGGCCACGAGGACGTTGCGCGCTTCCCCAGGCCGGTGGGGATGGGGATGTCCACGTAAGGGTTGGCCTGGTCCTGTTCGGGGCCGGGGAGGATGCCGATGGTCTGCCCACCGGCGGCCTTGGCGCCGCGGCAAGCGGCCTCCATCACTCCGCCGAGACCGCCGCAGACCACGGTCGCCCCGGCCTGGGCCAGGCGTCGCCCCACCTCTTCGGCCAGGGCATAGGTCCGGACGTCGCACACGCCAGAGCCGATGACACCGACGAGGAGCATGTCCATCACCCCTTCAGGGGCACGGCCGCCAGGCGGGTGTAGACCGCGCCGTCGGGGCGCAGGTCGCTGCGCATGAGGCTGACGTGGTCCGCCTGCAGCGTGCCCAGAGAGAGGGGCTTCGCCCCAGCCACCCAGGTGCCGATCTGGCGCAGGTCGGACGGCCGGGCGCCCCGCGCGGTCCGTGCCAGCGTGAGGTGGGGGTGGAAGCCGCGCCGGTCCGGCTCAAACCCCAGGGGCTCCAGGGCCTGGGCCACGTGCTTCTGAAGCCGCAGCAGTTGTCCCGTGCGCTCTTCCACCCCGACCCACAGGACATTGGGGCGTTGCAGGTTGGGGAAGCACCCGAGCCCCCTCACCTCCATGGTCAGGGGGGGCACCTCTGCGCAGGCCTCCTCCAGGGCCCGGACGATGGCCGGCACCCGGTCTGCCGGGACGTTCCCCAGGAACTGGAGGGTGAGGTGGATCCCCTCCGACCGCACCCAGCGCAGGGCTCCCGGGGGCAGCGCCTTCTGGAGCCGCGTCATGAGGTCCTCCAGGGCCCTCAAGAGGCTGGGATCCAGTTCAATGGCCACGAACGCGCGCACCATCTCGGGCATTCTCATCTCCCTTTCCGGGCTTTACCTGCGCTCGTCCCCCACGATCCGTCCGTCGTGCAGGCGCACGATGCGGCGCGTGTGCCCGGCGACGAAGGGGTCGTGGGTCACGATGATGATGGTCAGGCCCCGTTCCTGGTTCAGCCGCTGGAAGATGGACAGGATCTCCGCGCCGGCTTTGGAGTCCAGGTTGCCCGTGGGCTCGTCGGCCAGGATGATGGATGGCTCCGTCACCAGGGCTCGGGCGATGGCCACCCGCTGCTGTTCGCCGCCGGAGAGTTCACTGGGCCGGTGCTGGACCCGGTCCGCCAGGTCCACCGCGGCGAGGGCTTCCAAGGCGCGCTCCCGGCGCCTCCGCCCCCCGGCATAGAGGAGCGGCAGTTCCACGTTCTCCAGCGCGGTACGCCGGGGCAGCAGGTTGAAGGTCTGGAAGACGAAGCCGACCTTGCGGTTGCGGATCTCGGCCAGTTCGTTGTCGTCCAACCGGCCCACGTCCCGGCCCTCCAGGAAGTAGCGGCCAGAGGTGGGTTTGTCCAGGCAGCCGATGATGTTCATGAGGGTGGACTTGCCGGAGCCAGAAGGCCCCATGATGGCCACCATCTCGCCCCGGTCCACCTCCAGGAAGACCTCCTGCAGGGCTGGGACCTGCACCTTGCCCATCTGGTAGATCTTGGAGATGCCTTCCAGCCGGATGAGAGGCTCGGACCGATCCGCCATAGGGACTTCCTCCCCAGGTGCTGTCCGAGGCAGATTGCCCGGCCATAAGTGTACCACAGGCTGGCTCGCTGCGCCAGAGGCTCCATACACCGTTGCGGTTGCATCTTGTGTTGGTGAGTCGGGGACGCGGGAAGACCGACCTCTCCCATCCCCCGCCGGAGGCGGCGGGGGTAGGGTGAGGTTCACCTC
>JBMFPD010000351.1:0-2900 GCA_049969295.1 Anaerolineae bacterium
TCCCGCGGCAGGTACAGCATCGGTTTCACCTCCTTTCTAGTGAAGATCTGGTTGGAATGTACCGCTGAACCTGCCTGCAGTATACTGGAAGATCCTCTAAGGAGCAATAGGACTTCTGTACTATTTCAGGGCTGTCTCGTTTTCACAAAAGGGAAGGCTATAACCGCTCTTCCCGGCGCAGAGGGCACGCCAGGAGGCGTGCCCTTCTGACGAGCCTGTGCGGGCCGCAGGTTGCGCCTGCAGCGAAGCACGAAGGTCCGGCCATCCGGGCCAGGAGGGGGAGATGCCTGAACGCAAGGGCAAGTACACCACCATCAGCATCCCACGCGAACTGTACCGCCGCGTGGAACGCATCATTGAGGGGACCGGCTTCCGCAGCCCCACGGAGTACATCGTCTTCCTGCTGCGCCAGGCTGTGGCCGCCATTGAGGCCGACCGACAGCTCATCTACTCCCTGCCCTACGCCGCCCCGGAGCCTCCCGAGGAGGGGGAATCCGAGGAGGGCGAGGCCTCATAGCACGTCAAACCACATGAGGATGCCCATCACCACGAAGAGGGCCGCGGCGATGCGCTGGAGGACCAGGGGTGGGATCACCCGCGTCAGCGCCCCGCCGACGGCCACACCGATGAGGGTGACGGAGGCCAGCGCGATCACCGCGCCCAAGAACACCGGCAACGGTTTCTCCGTCTTGCAGACCATGCTGATGACCGCCAGTTGCGTCTTATCGCCCAGTTCGGCGATAAAGAGAAGCCCCAGCGTGCTCCAGAGCACTTTCCAATCCATCGTTTCCTCTCCATCGGGATTCACCACAGAGGGCACAGAGAACACAGAGGTTTTTCAACTCTCCATTCTCTGTGTCCTTCGTGCCCTTTGTGGGTTCCCTCCAGCCCAGAATACGGGTCCACCCCGGAGGACCCAGAGAGCGCGAAGTTTTCAAATTTTCCCTGTGTCCTCTGGGGTTTTCCTTTCCACGAGGCTCCGCAGGACCGCCAGGTTCTCCCGGTCCTCCCGCATGTCCGGCCCCTTGGGCGTCTCCAGGATCATGGGCAGGTGCTGGAAGCGCGGGTCGTTGAGGAGGAGGCGGAAGGGAGTGAGGCCCAGCGCCCCCCTGCCGATGTGCTCGTGGCGGTCCACCCGGCTCCCCGACCCCCGCCGGGAGTCGTTCAGGTGGAAGGCCCGCAGCCTGTGGAGCCCCACGGTAGCCTCCAGTTCCTGGAAGGTGCGCTCGTACCCCTCGGGGGTGCGGAGATCGTACCCCGCGGCCAGGGCGTGGCAGGTATCAAAGCAGACGCCCAGCCTCGCGCTCTCCTCCACCCGCTCCACGATCCAGGCCAGGTGCTCAAACCGGTGCCCCAGCCCTGTGCCCTGGCCGGCCGTCGTCTCCAGGACGATCTCCACGTCGGCGCCCCTGGTGCGGGCGAGGACCTCGTTGAGGGCTTCGGCGACGCGCCGCAGGCCCTCTTCCTCCCCCGCGCCCATGTGAGCCCCGGGGTGGATGATCAGCCAGCGGATGCCCAGGGTCTGGCAGCGCTCCACCTCCACGACGAGCGCCTCCACCGAGCGCCGCCAGAGGACCGGGTCCGGGGAGGCCGGGTTGATGAGGTAGGCATCGTGGGCCACCACGGGGTACACGCCGCTCGTCTCGGCCAGGTGGCGGAAGCGGGCCACTTCTTCTTTCCGCAGGGGGCGCGCCTGCCACTGGTTGGAACTCTTGGTGAAGACCTGCATCGTCTCGCACCCCACCGCCAGGGCGCGGGGGAAAGCCTGGTCCACACCCCCAGCGATGGACATGTGGGCTCCCAAGCGCACCATCCGGACGGCCTCACCTTCTCAAGGAGAGCAGGGCCATTTTCAGCCGGCCCAACCCCTCCAGGAGGAGCGGCCGGGGGCAGCCGAAGTTCAGGCGCACGAACCCTTCACCTCCGCGGCCGAAGTCCGCCCCGTCGTTCAGGGCGACCCTGGCCTCCCGCAGGAAGAACTGGTGCGGGTTGCCGGGGATGCCGGCTTCCCGGCAGTCCAGCCAGGCCAGGTACGTCCCCTCTGGTTTCGCCATGCGCACGCCCGGCAACTCCCGGGCCACGAACTCGTCCACCAGGTCCCGGTTGCGCTCCAGGTACTGGAGCACGGCATCCAGCCAGGCGTCCCCATCCCGGTAGGCGGCCAGGGCGGCCACGTACCCCATGAGGTTGGGCTCCGGCACCAGGCCGTCGCGCGCCTCGGTGAAACGCCTCCGCAGCGCGGGGTTGGGGATGATGGCCACGGAGCACTGGAGGCCGGGGATGTTGAACGTCTTGCTGGGGGCCATGAGGGTGATGGTCTGGGCCTCCACCTCCGGGTCCAGGGCGGCGATGGGGGTGTGCCGCGCCCCGGGGTAGACCAGATCGCTGTGGATCTCGTCGGTGATGATGAGGATGCGACGGCGGAGGCACTCCTCCGCCATGACCGCCAGTTCCTCCCGGGTGAAGACGCGCCCCACCGGGTTGTGGGGGTTGCAGAGGATGAAGGCGCGGGTGCGGGACGTGCAGGTCCGGGCGAAGAGGTCCATGTCCACGGTGTAGCGGCCATCCGGTCCCTGGGTCAGTTGCATCTCGTCCCGCGTGCACCGGGCATGGCCGGGCGCATACAGGATGGGCGGGTAGACAGGGGTCTGCACCAGGACCCCCTCGCCGGGCTGGGTGAAGGCCCGGCAGGCCAGGTTGAAGCCGGTGACCACGCCGGGCACGAAGACGAGGGCCTCCGGCGCGACGCGCCACCCATAGAGCCGGAAGAGGCGCTCCACGACGACCTCCCGCAACCCCTGCGGTTCCGTACCGTAGCCGAAGATGCCGTGCTCCACCCGCTCCCGCAGGGCCTGGATGACCGGCTCTGGAGCGCGGAAGTCCATGTCGGCCACCCACAT
>JBMFPD010000352.1:0-2897 GCA_049969295.1 Anaerolineae bacterium
CGGCGGGGGTAGGGTGAAGTTCACCTCGCGGCATGGGACCACAAGGTCATCAGCCACCAACAAAAGGTGCAACCGAGCCGCGTGTGGCTGTGGTTTGACGAAACCGGGGTTTTGTGGGACAATGCACAAAGCCCTGGTCGGATGGTTCCTGGCACGCGGAATTGAGGAAGACGAGATCGCCCATGAACGTGCGCTTCTGGGGGGTGAGGGGCTCGCTGCCAGCCCCTCTGGACACGAGGTCCCTGGAAGAGAAACTGGTCCAGGTGGTGCTGCGGGCGCGGGAGGCACGCCTGGACGACGTGGAACAGGTCCGGCAGTTCGTGGCAGGGCTGCCCCTGACCCTCCGGGGCACCTACGGCGGCCACACGTCCTGTGTGCAGGTCACCTCCGGGCAGGACGAGGTCATCCTGGATGCTGGCTCAGGCCTTTACCGCCTGGGTCAGTGGTGGGAGGGGGAGGACCCCGCTCAACGCCCCCAGGTGCACCACATCTTCCTCAGCCACCTCCACTGGGACCACACCCTGGGGTTGCCCCTCTTCGCCCCTCTGGGATACTCGGGCCACCGGGTGGTGATCTATGGGGCGCACCCGGGGTTTGAGAGCCATCTCCAGGCCCAGCACGCGCCCCCCAACTTCCCTGTCCCTCTGACAGCCTTCAAAGGGGAGTGCGCGTTCCGCACCGTGGTGCCAGGACGCCCCGTGCAGGTGGGGGCCTTGCGGGTGGACTGCATGGAACTTTCTCACCCTGGGCGTTCCTTCGCTTACAGGGTGTCCGATGGCAGGGCCTCCCTGGTCTATGCCACCGACGCCGAATACGGCGAACTCTGGCCGGAAGCGGTGGGCCGGTACGTGGACTTCTTCCAGGGGGCGGACGTCCTGGTGGTGGACGCCCAGTACGACCTCCACGAGAGCCTGGGGGCCAAGCGCGACTGGGGGCACAGTTCCGCCCTGACCGGCGCGCGGCTGGCCCTGGCCGCCAACGTCCGCTGGCTGGTCCTCTTCCACCACGATCCCTCCTCTACAGACGAGGCCATTGCCAGGACGGAAGCCCAGGTCCAGGCCTACCTGGATGCGGAAGGCGCATCCTCCCGCTGCCGGGTAGTGGCGGCGTATGAGGGTCTGGAGATTGCGCTTTAGGGACCTTGCGCGCCGGTGGCGGCACGGTCTGCGTCTGGCAGCGGTGCTGGTCCTCCTCGCCGTGGCGTCGGCCCCGCCCCAACCCCTGGTGGCCGTGGGGCTTCCTCGCCAGGTGGAGACCCGGGTGCCCAAACTGGGGGTCCACACGCGCCTCACAGACGAGGTGGAGCCCTGGAAGATCAAGCGCACCCTGGAGATGGTGCGGGAGATGGGGGCCCCGTGGATCGTGGAGTACTTCCCCTGGGCCTATGCGGAGCCCCAGCCCGGCCGCTACGATTGGACCCATGCCGACCTAGTGGTGGACCACGCCCTGGCCCAGGGCCTGACGGTCGTCGCCCGGCTGGGATTCGTGCCGGAGTGGGCGCGGCCCAAGGGCACCACCTTCCTCTACCTGGAAGAGGATCACTTCCCCGATTTCGCCCGGTTCGTGGGCCAGTTCGTGGCCCACTTCGCTGGCCGGGTCCGCTACATCGTCATCTGGAACGAGCCCAACCTGAGCCTGGAATGGGGCTACCGGCCGGTGGACCCGGCCGCCTACGTGCGGATGCTGGCCCTCTGCTACCAGGCAGCCAAGGCCGCGGATCCGGAGGTGGTGGTGCTGGCCGGGGCGCTGGCCCCGACCCTCGCGCCCCCTGGGAGCGCCTGGGGGATGAGCGACCTGGCCTACCTGGAGGCGATGTACGAGGCCGGGGCTGCGCCCTCCTTTGACATGCTGGCCGTCCACGCCTACGGATGGACGTTCCCGCCGGAGTCGCCCCCCGCGCCGGACACGGTCAACTTCCGGCGCACGGAACTCTTGCGGGAGATCATGGTGGCCCACGGGGATGGGGCAAAGGAGGTCCTCATCACCGAGAGCGGCTGGAACGACCATCCCCGCTGGACCAAGGCCGTGCGCCCCGCGCAGCGCATCGCCTACACCCTCCGCGCCCTGGACTGGGCCTCCCGGAAGTGGCCGTGGTGCCGGGCTGTGGTCCTCTGGGCATTCCGCTACCCGCGGGCAGCGCAGACCTACCAGGACTACTTCACCCTCGTCTCGGTGGACTTCCGCCCCAAACCCATCTACCTGGAACTCCAGCGGTACGCCCGGGAGGGGATGCACCCGCTGCTGGAGGACACGGAGCCGTAGCATGGGAAGCGGAAAGCGGTGGAACCCAGCGTCGGCCTGGCGCTCCTGGCAGGGACGGAGGTTCCTCATCCTCCTGTCCCTTCTTTTCGCGGCCGCGCTTGGGGCGTGGTGGCTCCTGCGCCCGGTCGACCGCTCGCTGGAGCGCATCTTCGCCCAGGGGGTGATGCGGGTGGGGATGGACCCCAGTTTCCCGCCCTTTGAGAACGTCCACGGCGAGACCGGGGCCATAGAGGGGTTTGACGTGGACCTGGCCTGGGCCCTGGGGAAGGAACTGGGCGATGTACGGCCAGAGTTCATCTCCATCGGCTTTGACGCTCTGTACGATGCCCTCTGGGCGCGGCGGGTGGACCTCCTCATCTCGGCCCTGCCGGTGGACCCGCTCTTGACGGAAGACGTGGCCTACTCCCGCCCCTACTTCAACGCCGGGCTGCGGGTGCTGGTCCGGGCGGACCTCCCCGAAGTGCGCGCTGTGGAGGACCTGGCAGGCCGTCGGCTGGGGGTGGAATGGGGGTCCGAGGGCGACCTCAAGGGCCGGGAACTGCGCCAGCAACTTCCAGGGCTGGGCCTGGTGCCCTACGTCTCGGCAGAGGAGGCCTTTGCGGCCCTGGTGCGTGGGGAGGTGGACGCGCTCCTCC
>JBMFPD010000353.1:0-2876 GCA_049969295.1 Anaerolineae bacterium
GGTGGACCACGTCCTGGGGGCGTCCATGATGGTCCGGGGGGCAGCCATCGCCCGGGTGGGCCTCCTGGACGAGCGGTTCTTCATGTACTGCGAGGAAATTGACTGGTGCCTGCGCCTGCGGCAGGTGGGGTGGTCCGTGTACGTCGTGCCCGAGGCCGCGGTCATCCATTATGAGGGAGCCAGCACGCGCCAGTTCCGGGACCGGATGTTCGTGACCCTGTGGCGCAGCCGCTTCCTCCTCTTCCAGAAGTGGTACCCGCTCCCCTTCCGGGTAGCCGCACGGGGGCTGGTGCGGCTGGGGCTCTGGTGGGCAGCGCGCCAGGCCCGCCGGGCTGCCCAGGCGGGCCAGATGAGCCCTGAGGAACTCCAGAGGCGGCTGCGTGCCTACGAGGAGGTCCGGTCGTGGTAAGAGGCGAGGCCCGCAAGCCAAGGCTGGTGGCGGTGGTCCTCACCAGGGACGAGGAACGCCACCTGCCAGGGTGCCTGGAGAGCCTCCGCTGGGCCGACCAGGTGCTGGTCTTTGACTCCTTCAGCACCGACCACACGGTGGAGATCGCCCGTGAGTGGGGCGCGCGGGTGGTGCAGCATCCCTTCGTCAACTATGCCCAGCAGCGGCAGGCAGCCCTGGAGGCCGCGGGGGGCGACTGGGTCTTCTTCGTGGATGCTGACGAGCGCGTCACCCCGGAACTGGCGGCGGAGGTCCAGGAGGTCGTCCGGCAGGAATCGCCAGTGGGATGGTGGGTGCCCCGTCGCAACATCATCGTCGGCCGTTGGATCCGCCATGCGGGATGGTACCCCGACTACCAGTTGCGCCTGATGCGGCCGAGCCGGGCCCGCTACGACCCGGCGCGGGAGGTCCACGAACTGGTGGTCCTCCAAGGCGAGGAAGGCTACCTGCGTTCGGAACTCATCCACTACAACTACGACACTTGGGGTGAGTTCCTGCGCAAGCAGGCGCGCTACGCGCCCCTGGAGGCCCGGGTGCTGGAGCATCAGGGGGTTCGCGCCCGGCCCCGGCACCTCCTCCTCCAGCCGCTGCGGGAGTTCCGGCGGCGGTACCTCACCCTCCAGGGCTACCGGGATGGCCTGCACGGCCTCTTCCTGAGCCTCTTCATGGCCTGGTACCAGGCCCTGGTGTACTGGCGCCTCCTGCACCTGCAGGAGTCCCAAGACCTGTGAGCGGGAACCTCAGAAGATGGAAGGCGAGACCCTGCCTGCTGCTTCTTGACCTCTCCCTTTCCTCGCCCCAGGCGGCGGGTGTAGGGGGAAGCATCCCCCTTCCCCTCTCCGTGTCGGAGAGGGGAAGGGGGCAGGGGGTAGGGGTGAGGTCGGGGTTGATGGGCCATGCTCAGCCTGGATGACACCATCGCCGCCATTGCCACGCCTCCCGGCGAGGGGGGCATCGGCATTGTGAAGATCAGCGGGCCCCAGGCCCGGGCCATCCTCCAGGCCCTCTTCGTGCCCGGGCGTCCGGGCGCGCCCAGGGCAAGGGCGGCCCCCGAGCAGCCCTGGCCTCCTCGTGTGCTCCGCTACGGCACCATCCGCGACCCGGCCACCGGCCGTGCCGTGGACGAGGTCCTGGCCTGCTTCATGCCTGCCCCCCACACCTACACCTGCCAGGACGTGGCCGAGATCCACTGCCACGGAGGGATGACCGCCGTGCGGACCGTCCTTGCCCTGGTCCTGGGGCAGGGAGCGCGCCTGGCGGAACCGGGCGAGATGACCCTGCGGGCCTTCCTCAACGGCCGAGTGGACCTGGCCCAGGCGGAGGCCGTGCTGGGCATCGTGCGGGCCAGCACCCAGGCAGGCCTGGAAGTGGCGGTGGAGCAACTGGCCGGCGGTCTCTCTGGGGAGGTGCGCCGCATCCGAAAGCCCCTTCTCCTGGCCCTCGCCCACCTGGAGGCGAGCATTGACTTCCCCGAGGACGAAATCCCGCCCTGCGACGTCCGTGCTTCCCTGGGTGAGGCCCTTGCGGGCCTGCAGCAACTCCTGGACGAGGCCGATCGGGGCATCGTCTACCGGGAGGGCATCCGCACGGCCATCGTGGGACGGCCCAACGTCGGCAAGTCCAGCCTTCTCAACGCGCTCCTGCGGGTCCAGCGGGCCATCGTCACCCCCATCCCCGGCACCACCCGCGACACTCTGGAGGAGACCCTCAACGTGCGGGGCGTGCCGCTGGTCCTGGTGGATACCGCGGGCCTGCGCACCCACACGGGGGACCTGGTGGAACGGCTGGGCATGGAACGGAGCCGCGCCGCCCTGGCCCAGGCGGACCTCGTCCTCTGGGTGGTAGATGCGAGCGAACCCCTCACCGAGATGGACCGGGCCATTGAACCCCTGGTCCAGGGCAAGCCCACCCTGGTCGTCTTGAACAAGTGCGACCTGCCCCAGGTGACGGATGCCGCGGACCTCCTCCCCGGCGCCCCCCACGTGCGCATCTCGGCCCTGACCGGGGCCGGCCTGAACACGCTGGAAGAGGAGATCCTGAAGCACGTGCTGGGAGGCCCGGTGCAGGGCGGGCGGCTGCCCCGGGTCAGCCAGGTGCGCCACCGGGAACTCCTGCGGCAGGCCCTGGAGCACGTCCAGAGCGCGCGGAAGGCCCACCAAGAGGGGCTCCCGGCGGACTTCCTCTGCATTGACCTCCACGCGGCCCTGCAGGCCCTGGGGCAGATCACGGGGGAGACGGTCTCCGAGGACCTGCTCCAGACCATCTTCAGCCAGTTCTGCCTGGGGAAGTAAGAGCGGACGGTAAGTCCTGCGGCCAAGGGGAGCCCCACCACACCGGCGCAGAGGACACGCCAGGAGGCGTGCCCTACGGTCTATCGGGCCAGAAGGCTGTCCGAGTTCTATAAGGGAGTCGGCCCTGCCCCTCAGCG
>JBMFPD010000354.1:0-2871 GCA_049969295.1 Anaerolineae bacterium
CGCCGACGGCTGAGTGGCGGGAGGGCCTGGCCGCCCAAGGAGTGCGCCTCCTGGATTACGTGCCGGACTGGGCCTACCTCGTGCAGGCCAGTGCAGCCCAGGCCGAAGCCCTCCGCACGCTCCCCTATGTGCGGTGGGTGGGGCTGTACCAGCCAGCCTACAAACTGCCCCCCTCGCTCCTGGCCCTGGCCACCACAAACGACCTCTCGGCGGCTGGCCCCATGACCGTGACGGTGGAGTTCCTGCCCGGCATGCGGGATTGGAAGGCCCTCAGGGCCGCGTGGGTGCAGGCGGGAGGGGAGGGCCTCGCCCCGGAAGGGGGGCTGGAGGTTCTGGCAAGGGAGCGCTACGTCCGCGCCGCGTTGCCGACGGTCGGGCTCGCCGCTCTGGCCGCCCAGCCGGAGGTCCTGTGGATAGAGCCCTACCGCACGCCAGTGCCCCTCAACGACGTGGCGCGCAGCGACCTCATCCTGCGGGTGGAGCAAGTCTGGCGGGACCTGGGGCTCTACGGCAGCGGCCAGATCTTGGCGGTGTGCGACACAGGGCTGGACGTGGGCACCCCCTGGGGCCTGAGCGAGGACTTCCGTGGCCGGCTGGTGCGGGCCTACGCCCTGGGCCGCCCCGGTGACTGGAGCGACGACCACGGCCACGGGACCCACGTGGCCGGCTCGGCGGTGGGGAGCGGGCTCCTTTCGGGGGCGGACCCGGCCAGCCACCGCTACACAGGGAGTTACGCCGGGGTCGCGCCGGAGGCCGGGCTGGTCTTCCAGTCGGTCCTGGACCGGAACGGGAGCCTGGGAGGCATTCCCCCGGACCTGAACGACCTCTTCCTCCCCCCCTACCAGGACGGCGCCCGGGTGCACAACGACAGTTGGGGAGTGAAAGCACCAGAGGGGTACGATTACGACCTGATGGCCCGGCAGGTGGATGCCTTCACCTGGACCCACCCGGATTTCCTGGTGGTGACGGCCGCGGGGAACGCCGGTGCCGATGCCAACCGCGACGGCGTGGTGGACTGGGGCAACGTGGGCACCCCGGCCACGGCCAAGAACTGCCTCGCTGTGGGCGCGTCGGAGAACTACCGGGTGACAGGGGACTGGCGCTACGACGTCACCTACGGCATGGCCTGGGCTGATGCGTTCCCCTCCCCACCCATCTCTACCGACCGGATGGCCGACAACCCCGCTGGGATGGCTGCCTTCTCCTCGCGGGGGCCGGCTCCGGACGGCCGCCTCAAGCCGGACGTGGTGGCCCCAGGGACCTGGGTCATCTCGGCCCGCTCCCATGACCCCTACGCGAACTACCCCTGGGGGATCCCCCGGGGCACCGAGCACTACGCCTACAGTGGTGGGACCAGCATGGCCGCGCCCCTGGCGGCCGGGGCCGCGCTCCTCGTGCGGGAGTGGCTCACGGAAGTGCAGGGTCTCCCCCAGCCCAGCGCGGCCCTGGTCAAGGCGCTCCTCCTGAACGGGGCGCGCGACCTCGCCCCCGGCCAGTACGACGAGGCCCACCGCGAGGTCCCGGGGCGGCCGGACCCGGTCCAGGGGTGGGGCCGGGTGGACCTGGCGGCAAGCCTCCTGCCGGAAGCACCGCGGGTGGTCTGGTTCCACGACCGAAAGGTCGGACTCGCCACGGGGCAGGAGGTGCGCTACGTCTCCACCGCGGCCAGGCCCCTGGTGGTGACGGACGGGCCGGACCCCCTGCGGGTGACCCTTGTCTGGAACGACCCTCCCGCGGCAGCGGCGGCGGCTCTGCAGTTGGTGAACGACCTGGACCTCCTGGTCCTCGGACCAGGAGGCGAGGTCTACTGGGGGAACGGCGGACCGGGTCCGGATCGGGTGAACAACGTGGAGGGGGTGGACCTCCTGCGCCCGGCTCCCGGGCCGTACCAGGTGGTGGTGCGGGCCTACCGGGTGGCAGTGGGGGAGCAGCCCTACGCCCTGGTGGTCTCCGGCGACCTGGTGGGCCAGGCCACCCCGACGCCAGAGCCCACTGCAACCCCGTCTCCCAGCCCCACGGCCTCCCCTTCGCCTACGGGGACCCCCACGCCCACCTGGACCTCCACCCCTACCTCCACAGCCACATCCTCACCCACGCCCACCCGGACGGCCACGCCCACCCCGACGCGCCCCATCACGCCTACGCCTCCGGAACCGACGGCCACAGCAACGCCTTTTGCCACACCGTCCCCTACCGTGTGGCTTACCGCCACACCCACGCCGTCGTCCACGCCTACAGCGTCGCCCAGCCCGAACCCCGCACCCTTCTGCCAGGACTTCATCATCAACGGCGGCTTTGAGGAGGGGGAGGTCGGCTGGTTCCAGCACTCGCCCTATCAATTGATCACCGAGTACAACCCCCACACGGGCCGCTACAGCGCCTACCTGGGCGGCTATTCGGACGCCCGCGAGGGCATCTGGCAGGAGGTCTCGCTCCCAACCCTGGCCCCCTCGGGGACCCTCACCCTGCGTTACTGGTGGAACGCGAGCACCGACGTCCCCGACAGAGCGGTGGACTTCCTGCGGGTGCTGCTCCTGGATCCCGAGGGGAAGGTGCTGAGGACCCTCCAGGTGCTGGACAACCTGCGGGCGGACTGGTCCTGGCACGAGGAGGTTTTTGACGTGAGCGCCCACGCCGGGCAGACGGTCCGGGTGGCCTTCTGGGTGGAGATCGGGCCGGACAGCGCGTCCAGTTTCTTCGTGGACGATGTGAGCCTGCTTTCCTGCCCCGAGGGACCGGGGCCGACGGCGACAGTCCCGCCGACGCCCGCGCCTACCTCCACGGCTACGCCGACGGCCACCGCAGTGGCTGAGCGGGTGGTGGACGACCTGGACCCCGGCTTCCGTCGGGAAGGGGCTCAGGGAGGGTGGC
>JBMFPD010000355.1:0-2846 GCA_049969295.1 Anaerolineae bacterium
GGGGGTAGGGTGAGGTTCACCTCGCGGCATGGGACCACAAGGTCATCAGCCACCAACAAAAGGTGCAACCGAGTCCCAGGGCTGGCTCACCTTCCTGACATGCCTTTGCAGGGTCGGACGGATGTCCAACCTTCGCCGCCGTCGCTGCAGGACCCGCACCTGTAGCGCCTTTAATCTCCCGTTAATGCCTGGGCGGTAGCCTTGCCCCAGAGGAGGCTGCGGAGGGTTCTGCGCGCCTCCTGGAAAGAAGCGTGTCCGAGGAGGTGAGACATGGCAGCGTCCAAAGGTCCCACCTATCCCGTCCTGGTGGCCATTGTGTTGGGAGGCCTCATCCTCAGCCTGATCGCCGGGTGCGTGGGAGGGGCGGTCGCCGGGTACCTGGTGTACGATCTCCGCGCCCGGCAGAAGCCTCAGGCCCTGCTCCCCCCCACCCCGACCCCGGAGCCCTCCACGCCGGAGGCCCCGCAGGTGATCCCCATCCCCCGCTGGGGATGGGGTGGCGCTCTGGTGCAGTACGTGGAGCCCCAGAGCCCAGCCGATGAGGCCGGCCTTCAGGTGGGGGATGTCATCACAGCCATAGACGACCAGCAGGTAAACGTCGCCAACCCCCTGGACGAGGTCCTGCAGCGCTTCAAGCCGGGTGACCGGGTGGAGATCACCGTGCAGCGGGGCGGTGAGGAGCGGACCCTCCAGGCCAAACTGGGAGCCCGGTCCGACGACCCGAGCAAGGCCTACCTGGGCGTCCGGTTCACCATGGTCGGCATGCCCTTCTTCCGCCGCAGCGACTGAGGCCGGGCGGCCCATGCGCCGCCCCCTCTTCTCACCTCCCCGCGCGCGGGGACGGGGCTGGGGGAGAGGCCCCTGGTTTCTTCCTGTGGCGCTCCTGGATGGCGCGCTGGAGTTCGTAGAGTTTGTTCAGGGCCTCCAGGGGGGTCATGGTGGCGAGGTCCAGGGAGGCGATCTCGTCCGCCACCGGGTCGGAGAGGGAGAAGAGGGCCAACTGGTAGGGACGCTGAGGCCCCGGCACACCCGGGCCCCGGTGGCTGTTTTCCTCAAACTCCCGCAGGAGTTCCTCTGCTCGCTGGATGACTGGCCGGGGCAGCCCGGCCAACTGCGCCACGTGGATGCCGTAGGAGCGGTCCGCCCCTCCAGGGACGATCTTCCGCAGGAAGACCACCTTCTCCCCGTCCTCGGCCACGGCCACGTTGTAGTTCCGCACCCGCGGCAACATCCCCTCCAGGGCGGTCAGTTCGTGGTAGTGGGTGGCGAAGAGGGTCTTGCAGCGCAGGCGGGGGTGGTTGTGCAGGTACTCCACCACGGCCCAGGCGATGGAGATGCCGTCGTAGGTGCTGGTGCCGCGCCCGATCTCGTCCAGGATGACCAGGCTCCTGGGGGTGGCGTGGTGGAGGATGTTGGCCGTCTCCAGCATCTCCACCATGAAGGTGGACTGCCCGGCGTGGATCTCGTCCTGGGCCCCGATGCGGGTGAAGATGCGGTCCACCAGGCCGATCTCCGCCGCGTCCGCAGGCACGAAGGAGCCGATCTGCGCCAGGAGCACGATGAGGGCCACCTGCCGCAGGTAGGTGGACTTGCCGCTCATGTTGGGCCCGGTGATGACCAGGATGCACTCCTCCGGGGAGAGGTGGACGTCGTTGGGCACGAAGGGCTCATCGCGCAGGGTCAGTTCCACCACCGGGTGCCGCCCGGCGACGATGTCAATGCGGTCCCCCTCGGTGAGGATGGGGCGGGTGTACCGGTTGCGGTGGGCCACCTCCGCCAGGGCCACCGACACGTCCAGTTCGGCCAGAGCCTCGGCCGTCGCCAGGATGCGGTCTGCCGACTCCGCCACTTTGGCGCGCACGGAGCGGAAGATCTCCGCCTCCAGTTCTCGCATGCGCTCCTCGGCGTGGAGGATGAGGGATTCGTATTCCTTCAGTTCCGGGGTGATGAAGCGTTCCGCGTTGGTGAGGGTCTGCTTGCGGACGTAATCGGCGGGGACGAGGTGGAGGTTGGGCTTGGTGACCTCCAGGTAGTAGCCGAAGACCTTGTTGTACCCCACCTTGAGGGACTTGATGCCCGTCCGCTCCCGCTCGCGGTTCTGGAGGCCGGCCACCCACTCGCGCGCCGCCCGGGCTGACTCCTCAATGCCGTCCAGTTCAGGGGAGAACCCCGGCCGGATGACTCGTCCGCTGGTCAGGGTGGGCGGGGCATCCTCGGCGATGGCGCTCTCAATGAGCCCCACCACCTCCGCACAGGGGTCCAGCCCCTCCCGCAGACGCCGCAGCGCGGCGGCCAGGTTCCCCTCGACCGCTTCCTCCCCCTTCTCCAGAGCCGAGCGCAGGGGCTCCACCGCCCTCAGGGCTCTGGCGATGCCCAGGAGGTCCCGCGGGTTTGCCGTACCACTGGCCACCCTCTGGGCCAACCGCTCCAGGTCGCCCAGGCCCTGGAGGCGCTTCATGAGGTCCAGGCGGAGGCGCGTGTCCCGGTAGAACGCCTCCACCGCGTCCAGCCGCCGCTCCAACCGCTCCCGGTCCAGGAGGGGCTGGAGCAGCCGCTTGCGCAGGAGACGGCCGCCCATGGGCGTCCGCGTGAGGTCCAGGACGCCGAGGAGCGACCCCTCTACGGAGCGGGTGCGGATGGTCTCCACCAGTTCCAGGTTGCGGCGGGTGGCGGGGTCCAGGAGCATGAAGTCGGAGAGGGAGTAAGTGTGGGGAGGGCGCAGCCGCCCCAGGGTGTCCCGCTGCGTCTCCTGGAGGTACGAAAGCACCGCGCCCGCGGCCTGCACGGCCAGGGGCTTCCCCCCCAGGCCGAACCCCTCCAGGCTGGCCACGGCGAACTGCCGCTTG
>JBMFPD010000356.1:0-2837 GCA_049969295.1 Anaerolineae bacterium
GCAGGGCAGAAGGCGCTCCTCCGCTGAAGGCCCGCGACCTCACCCCTACCCCCTGACCCCCTTCCCCTCTCCGACACGGAGAGGGGAAGGGGGATACTTCACCCTACCCCTGGCCATCCAGGAACAGGCCCGGGTTCAGCGTGCGGTGGGGGTCAAAGGCTTGCCGCAGGGCTCGCATGGGCCGTTCCTGTGCGCCCAGGGGTCCCCAGACGTCCACCGCCTGCCGCAGGGCGAGCGGGGCCCGCTCCACCACCAGGTAGCCTCCCAGGGCCGCGATCCAGGCACGCCATGCAGCAACCTCCTCCGGCCCTGCCCCGGGCAGGAGGACGTACAGGAGCCCCGTCCCAGCCCGCGCCTGCCGCGCCAGGGCCCCTTGCCAGAGGCTCCAGGCGTCGGGCAGGCGCGCGGGAGGCACGCCCACCCGCAGGAGCACGGCCCCCTCAAGGGGCGAACCCCAGCCGTTGCGGGCCAGGTGCCGCCAGAGAGCCCCGTGCTGGGCACCTGAGACGGACACCGTCTCCGCCGCGCCGCGGTCCCGGGCCAGAGCGGTGACGTCCCGCACCTGCCGCGCCACGGCCGACGCGCTCCCCTCCAGGAGGACGGCAGCGATGGCCTCGCCCCCACCTCCGGACGGCGAGAGGCCCTCCGGCAGGGCGTCCACCACCTCCACGGCGGTGGGGAAAAGTCTGGAGCCACAGAGGGCCTGGGCGAAGGCGAAGGCAGCCCCTACCTCGTGGAAGGCCGCAAGGAGCGTGTCCGAACGGGCCGGGAGGGGCCACAGGCGGAAGGTGGCGGCAGTGATGGCCCCCAGGGTCCCCCACGAGCCGATGAAGAGGCGGGTCAGGTCGTAGCCGGCCACGTTCTTCACCGTCTTCCCGCCGGGGTGGATCACTTCACCAGTGGTCAGGGCTGCCTCCAGGCCGAGCGTCAGGTCCCGGGCTGTGCCGTAGCGCAGCCGCCGCGGGCCGGAGAGGTTGGCGGCGAGCATCCCGCCCACGGTGCAGCGGTCCGGGTCCGGCACGTCCAGGGGGAGCCACTGGCCAGCCCCCCGCACCGCCTCTTGCAGGGTTGCGAGGGTGCACCCAGCCTGCACGGTGAGGGTCAGGTTCTCGCGGTCGTGCTCCAGCACCTGGTCCAGGCCGCGGAGGTCCAGGGCCAGGTCCAACGCCTGGCGCGGGTTGCCCACCTCCACGTGGGTGCCGCCGCCCCAGGGAGCCACGGCCCAGCCGACCTGGTCGGCGGCGGCCAGAACGCGGCCGGCCTCCTCCGCCGTGCGGGGCCGGGCCACGAGGCGCGGCGTGAGGCCGTCGGCGGCGCAGCGCGCTCGCTCCCCCGGCTCCTCCAGGAACTCCACGTCGGGCGCAGCGTCCATCAGCAGGGATGTGGACTTCGTCGTCTTGCTCATGGCGTCGCCTCCCCAATGGCCTCCAGGGGCGGGAGCACCTTGCCCGGGTTCATGAGGTCCCAGGGGTCCAGGGCCCGCTTGACGGCCCACATGGCCCGCAGGTCCGCCGGCCCGAAGATGAGGGGCATGGCGGAGATCTTCTCCAGGCCGATGCCGTGTTCGCCGGTGATGGTGCCGCCCAGGTCCGCGCAGATCTGGAGGATCTCCGCGCCCGCGGCCCGCACCCTGTCCACGATGCCCGGCTCGGTGGGGTCAAACAGGATGAGGGGGTGCAGGTTGCCATCGCCAGCATGGAAGACGTCGCCTATGGGCAGCCCGTAGCGGCGGCCCACCTCGGCCACCCGCTCCAGGGCCTCCGGCAGGCGAGTGCGGGGGACGGTGCCGTCCAGCACCAGGTAGGAGGGCATCAGTTGGCCCAGCGCGCCGAAAGCCCCGCGCCGGCTGGCCCACAGGTGGTCCCGCTCCGCCTGGCTGCGCGCCACCCTGACCTCCCGCGCCCCCTCCCGCTGGCAGATGGCCAGGATCTCCTGCACCTGCTCGTCCAGTTCGTCCTCCAGGCCGTCCACCTCAATGATGAGGAGCGCGGCCACGTCCAGGGGCAGCCCGGCGTGGGTGGCCCGCTCCACCGCCTCTATCACCGTGTGGTCCATCATCTCCAGAGTGGCGGGGATGATGCCGGCGGCGATGATGGCCGAGACGGTACGGCCGGCGTCCGTCAGGTCGTCGAAGAGCGCAAGGAGCGTCCGCACGCCCTCCGGCTGGGGCATGATGCGCACGAGAACTTTGGTGACGATGCCCAGGGTCCCTTCCGAGCCGACCATGAGGCCGGTGAGGTCGTAGCCAGGCGCGTCGGGGGCGGTTCCACCGAACCAGACCCGCTCGCCATCTGGCAGGACCACCTCCATCCCCAGGACGTGGTTGAGGGTGACGCCGTACTTCAGACAGTGGGGGCCGCCGCTGTTCTCCCCCACGTTGCCGCCCAGGGTGGAGACCTTCTGGGAGGCGGGGTCCGGGGCGTAGAGGTAACCGTAGGGCGCGAGGGCCTTCTGCAGGGTCAGGTTGAAGACGCCCGGCTCCACCAGGGCGGTGCGGTTGGGGATGTCCACCTCCAGGATGCGGTTGAGGCGGTTGAGGACGAGGACCAGGCCCCCCCTCGCCGGCACGGAGCCGCCGCTCAGGTTGGTGCCCGCGCCTCGCGGGGTGACCGGCACGCCGTGCTCGTGGGCCAGGCGCACCACGGCCTCCACCTCCTCGGCCGAGCCCGGCAACACCACAGCGTGGGGCCGGCCGCGGTCCAGAGAGGCATCGTACTCGTAGAGGTACAGGTCTTCGGGGCTGGTAAGGACGTGTTCCGGCCCCACGATCTCCCTCACCTTCTCCAGCACCTGTTCCACGCTCATATCCCACCCTCCTCTGAAGCGGCCATCCGCTG
>JBMFPD010000357.1:0-2833 GCA_049969295.1 Anaerolineae bacterium
CCGCCGTCCTCCTCCCGCCCCTCCTCCTGCGATGGGACGTTCCTCAAACATCTCCCCCTGGTGTACTGTTCCAGCGGTGGGGTAGAGGTGGAGCGGGAAGTAGTAATTGATGTCATAGGCTGCAACCGTCTTGTGCGCTCCAATGCACTTTGTGACTAGTGCACCAAATTCGCCCTTATGTTGCTTCGGAGCGATCAGCGCCACGTTCTCCCCCGCCAGCATATGGTGCATGACCTCGGGGCGGGGCATGCAATGGAAGCCGCGGGAGCGGCCGGTGTAGTAGGTGTAGCGCACGTCAAAGGGTCGGTAGAGGATGGGGACGATGTGGCGGCGGTCTGGGCCGCTATGGTGCAGGTCTTCCTGGGCCAGAGCCACCTTCCAGTCGCGGGCGTCCCGCCCCAGGTTGTAGGCCTGCCGCGCCAGTTCTGGTTCCAGGCGGGAAAAGTTCTGCACCGTCGTCCAGACTTCCTCCGGCGTCCAGTGGATGGTCAGTCGGTCACGGGCAGTGACGACGCCCACACTGCTGACGGGGAATATTTCGGGCACGGCGGGATAGCGATAGTAGGCTGCCTCCAGTCGTGCATCGCGAGGCTTGAAAAGGTAGAAGGGTGGCCCGGGCTTGAGTTCCTGCCAGGGGGTTGTGGCCACATCGTGGGTCTCCAGCCAGGCGTACTTCTGCTCCCGCAGGCCCCACAGGTCGGCGTGGTAGACCCCTCCCCCAGCCCCCTCCCCGCCTGCGGGGAGGGGGGACGGGGGTGGGGTTTGTCCCCCTGCGTGCGGGGAGGAGTGGGGGTGGGTCAGGTCCACCCCTCCCCCAGCCCCCTCCCCGCCTGCGGGGAGGGGGTGCGGGGGTGGGGTCTCCCCCCACTTCACAAAGAAGGCGATGGCCACTCCTTGGCGGATGTCAAAGACGTTCTCATCTTTGCTCCCGTCCGGGCATGCCTCACGCTTGAGGCTGTTGCCGTGCAGGTCCAGGATGTAGATCTCATCAAAGGTTTGCATCAGGTGCCAGCGCATGCCGCGGAAGGTGGGGTTGTCCAAGTAGGAATGGTTGGTGATCATGCCCACCACGCCTCGGCCGGCCTGGGCGATCTTCCACTCGGCGAAGCGCAGGAACTTGACGTAGTCGTCCTGAAGCCACTTGGGGTTCTTCTCGCCCAGGGGCTTCCCATCTACCTGCTTGTAGTCCCCGATCAAGCCGCGGATCCAATCGCCCTGGTTGGCCGAGTGCCCAGAGTAAGGCGGATTGCCGAGGATGACCAGGATGGGGATATCGCGTTTCACCCGCCCGGCCAGATGGGACTCCTCAGCCAGGGAGGAAAGGCCTGGCAGTTTGCTCCGTTCCAATTCGCTCATGTCCAGGCTATTGGTGAGGTAGAAGGGCACGCGCTCGTCCTCGGCCAGAGGATAGCCCAGTTCCTCCAGGAAGAATCCCATCTTCAGATGCCCGACGGCATACGGAGCGACCATGAGTTCAAAGGCGTAGAAGTTGCGCAGGATGTAGTCGCGGATGAACTGGGCACGGGCGCCAGAGCCGTACCTGCCCTCAAACTCCTGGACCGCCTCCCGTGCCGCACGGGCGACGAAGGTCATGGTTCCCGCAGCCGGGTCCAGGAGGGTGACCTGGCTGGAAGCCAACCCATCGGGCATCTGGAAGGCCTCTTTGAGGAGACGGTGGAGTGAGCGGACGATGTAGGAGACGACCTGCTCCGGGGTATAGTACACGCCACGGCGCTCGCGCTCTTCCGGGTTGTAGCGGGCCAGGAAGGGTTCATAGAAGTAGACGATGGGGTCGCCCCCATTCCCTTCTTTGCGATTCCGGGAGAGGATGCCCGAGACGTCCGCCACCGCCAGGACGTGGGCGATGTCATCCACAATCCACTCCAGTTCGGTGGGCAGGTCTCCCAGGGAGATGTACCGGAAAAGGTCCCGCAGGACGCCGATGGTTCGGGGGATGGCGTGGAATGCATTGCGCCGGTTGAAGCCGTTGGCGGTCCGGGTGCGGGCGGCAAAAAGGCCGTAGGTGATGGTCTGAGCATAGAGGTCGGCGAAGGTTTCTTCGGTGAGCGTTCCCATCAGGTACTTTTGAAACGCCTCGTAGAACCCCCAGAGGTCGCCCCCATTCTGCCCCTCCTCCTGCATTTGCAGGAGCACAATGTCCCGCAGGAACCGGGTGCGCTTTGCCAGTTCCACAGCCAGGCTTTCAGCGGCGAAGGTGGAGGGCAGGGAGTAGCCCAGGAAGCGCTCCAGGAGCGCCCACAGCTCCTCCCCGTGTTCCAGGGGCGGCACAGTGCGTACCACATGGAGCACTCTCGGCTGACCTATGCGTACGGCCTCCACCCGCTCACCATCCCGATACAAGCGGAACTCCAGGAAATTGGTCAAGATCAAGTTGGGAAAGGTCTCCCGGTAACGGCGGAACTGGTCCGAGTCCTCCACGCGATCCAGAAGTTCTTCGGCGGGGCGCTTGGCTTCCACGTACCCGATGATGCGATCGCGGCCATCCCAGACGCGGAAGTCGGGGTTGCCAGCCTCGGTGGGGCGCGGTTGGACGGTGACCTGGATATGCGGCCGGCTAGTGGCACGTGCCACCTCGCGGATCAGGTCAGCCAGGGCCGGATAGAAACTTTCCTCCCGCGCGTCACCCCTGGCAGCCACGTCCGCCAGCCCCTTGAGATAGGAAACGAGAATCGCCCTTTCGCCCTTGTCCATATCCCTACCACCGCCGCCCTATCCCAACCTCACCCCCTTTCCCCCTCCCCGCATGCGGGGAGGGGGTTGGGGGGAGGGGTCACTCTCCTCGCATGCGGGAGAGCCTGGGAAAGGGGTTCCT
>JBMFPD010000358.1:0-2833 GCA_049969295.1 Anaerolineae bacterium
ATGATGGCCAGCGGTCGCTGCGAAGTTGTATGCTTGCGTGGGTGGTATCGCCTATCATAGCAGAAATGCGCCCGGACCTGTACATCGCCTGCGGCATCTCCGGGGCCATCCAGCACCTGGCCGGCATGCAGACCTCCCGCGTCATCGTTGCCATCAACAAGGACCCGGAGGCTCCCATCTTCAACGTGGCCGACTACGGCATCGTGGGAGATCTGTTCCAGGTGCTGCCGGCCCTCACAGAGGCCTTCCGGAAGCGGCTGCACAAGTAGGGGCGGTTCGCCGGTACCGCTGGTAAGGACCTTCCTGAGCCGCTCCTCCAAGACCTCATCCCTACCCCCTGGTCCCCTTCTCCTCTCCGATCTGGAGAGGGGAAGGGGATGGAGAGGGGTCTCGGAAAGGGCTGCGTCCTGCGGCCCCCTCGGCTCCCGAGATCAGAGCAGCCACGCCTCCCCTTCGGAGGGCTCGGTTTCTGAGGTCTCTCCCCCACCTGAGGGCCTGGGCTTCTGGCGTGTCCACCATGCGGCAAGAAGCCCGCGGTGACGTGCGCCGAGGTCCTTGCACCCCGTCCGACGCAGGCGGGCCAGGTCCAGGGCAAAGCGGGCGCACTCTTCCAGTGGGACGTAGGAGTCCACGATGCGCCGGCCTGCCACGAGCCCGTCCCAGCCCCGTTTGGCCATCTCCCGCGCCACCGAGGGGGGGCAGAGTTCGGCAATGGGCCGCCATTCCCTGTAGACTTCGCAACTGCCGGTGGTGAAATCCTCGCCGCCGCCCCATCCCCCCAGGTCTCCGCCGCCCAGGGGCCGCGCCGGGCGGAAGTGGACGCAGTGCCGGCAGGCATCCAGGCGGAACCCACAGGGGCACTCGGCCGGCCGCCGCACCTGCACCTCGCCGCCCGGGCCCACCTCCAGGACGTGCGGCATCTCCCGCCCGCACAGAGGGCAGTGGATCCCATCCGGTGCGGAAAGGCGCAACCTCGCCAGTTCCCTCAGGAGCACTCGCTCCCATTCCTCGTCCGAGAGGAGCAGGAGCCGCTCCCCCCACCAGTAGCGCCGGGGGTAGGCGAGTGCCCGCAGGGCCCACCTCGCGGCCTCCCGTGCGCTGGCGCGGCGACGTGCGTGGAGGTAGACCGGCAGGGCCGTCGTCGCCACCCACACGAGTGCAAGAAGCCCGATCCCCCACCCGACCATGTTCCGCCCCTCAGCAAGGCCGTTTCCTTAACACCGGACTTGAACCCCCCGCGCGCCTTCGGGGTGTCTTTCTTTGGAGGAAGTTTGCGGGTCTGGCATTCCCAGTCGCGTAGGGCCAGAGCCATGGTGCAGACTTCCTCTTTCGCGTTCCCCCTTCTCCTGCACGGCCTCAGGGGGCCGACGGTGTGGGCAGGGGGATGCCCCGTTCCTGCATGAGGCGCTGGAAGTCTTCGTAGGAGCGCAGCCCTTCTACTAGGGCCAGGAATTCCCGCAGCGATGCCACCCGCGCCCGCAACTGCGCCAGGCCCTGCCCCACCGGGTCCACCGCGCTGGCCGCTGGCCCCGTCGCATAGGTCCCGTGGAAGGCGAAGTAGGCCTGGTTCAACTTCCGCAGGTAATACCCGTGCCGCACGAACTCCTGGCGGCGCGCCTCCATATAGGCCTCGGCCTCCTCCACCTTCCCCTCCGCGAGAAGCCTGTCCACCTCCATGCGAGTGGCACGCATCTCCCGGGCGAAGTCAAAGGCTGGTGGCCCCGAAGCCTCCTCCCGGTTCGGGGGCGGGGGCGGCGGCACCAGTTCAGGATAGTACCGGGCGAGCACCGCCTTCCCCACCTCCTCCCCCACGATGTCGGCCACCGTCTCGTTGATGCTGCGCATCTGGGGTGAGTCAAAGTACCGCCACCCCAGCGGCCGGAAGGCCAGGTAGTTGTGGGTCCACTCGTGGGCCACCGTCTCCAGGGTCCACGCCAGGTCTGGCGTCTCCAGGACCATGCTGGGGTACGCCCCGTAGCCTCCTGTAGCCTCAATGAGGGAAGAAACGTCCAGAGAACGGTCTATCCGTTCCTCCAATTCCACCTGGAGGTCCAAGGGGAGGTCGGGGCGCAGGTCCCGTGCCGCCCTGACGCGGATAACCGTCCGCGGGGAGATGGTCAGGTGGAAGGGGGACGTGGTGAGGCAGAAGGCCACCGGTGGCCAGACCCGACCCAGGGTGGTGAGCCTCAGGTCCCAGAGGACCGATTCCACCTGGTGGGCCAGAATGGCCTCCACCAGGGGGCGTTCCTGGGCTTGCTGTGCCTCCAGCAGGGACACCTCTTCAAGCAGCGCCTGCACCTGGTCCTGCGGGGGCCCCTCCTGGCCGTGCTCGGCCCAGAGGCGTTCCAGGGAGGTCTGGAGGCGGTCCACCTCCCGCACCCGTCCCCAGTAGGCCAGCACCCGTGCCCTGGCCTCCGGTGGGGAAAGGTCGCGGTCGGGCGGGAAGAGGATGTCCCGGGCCTTCGGAGGCGCTGCCTCCAGTTCCCAGCGCACCACATCAAAACTGTACCGGCCCACGAAGGCGTCCACCCGCAGGTCGAAGAGGCGCGGCACTGGCACCGCCGCCCCGCCCAAGAGGAGGAGGCAGGCCAGCCAGAGGAGGGCACGGCCCACCCACCGCGCGGCGGCCGCCCGATTCCCGTCCCTGGATTTCGCCATTCCCGCCCTCCGTCCGGCCCGGTGAAAGAAAAGGCCCTGAGAGGCTCCTCCCAGGGCCGCTTCATGGTAGCGCATAGGGGAGTCGAACCCCTGTCTCTGCCTTGAGAGGGCAGTATCCTAGGCCACTAGACGAATGCGCCCCATAAGCAAGGGTATTGTATCAGGAATCGAAGAC
>JBMFPD010000359.1:0-2830 GCA_049969295.1 Anaerolineae bacterium
CCCCGACGCCCCTGCCCCACTCCCGCCTCCAGGAGGCCCGGAGGCTCCAGCTCTACGGCCGGAGGGCCGAGGCCCAGCGCCTGTACGCAGCCCTGGCTACCGCGCCGGAGGGGGAGGTGCCAGAGGAAGTCCGCATGGAGGCTGCCTTCCGCCTGGGGGAGTGCTACCACCTGGACAGCCACTACCTGGAGGCCGCCGAGGCCCTGAAACGCTTCCTGGAGGAGCACCCCCAATCCCCCTTCCAGGCCGAGGCTCTCTTCCGGCTGGCCGACAGCCTGGCGCGAACGGGCCGGCTGGAGGAAGCCGTGGCCCGCTACCAGGACTACCTGGCCCTGGAAAGCACCCTGGCCGACGTGGTCCACGAGCGCCTGGGGGACGCCTTTGCCGCCCAGGGGGACGACGAAGGGGCGATCTCCTGGTACACCAGGGCGGTGGACCTGGCCCCGGACCTGGCCCGGGCCCTCGCCCTCCAGGAGAAGGTCGCCGAGGCCCAGGTCCGCCTGCGGCGGCTGGAGGACGCGGAGGCGACCTACCGGGCCATCCTGGAACGCGCACGGTACGCCCCGTACAGGGCCCGCATCCTGTACCGGCTGGCGGAAGCGCTGAGGGAGGCGGGGCAGAAGGCGGAGGCCCTGCGCCTGTACCAGGCGGCTGTGGACGAAGATGTGCGGAGCGAGGCGGCTTACCTGGCCATGGTGCGCCTTGTGGAGGCCGGGGCCAAGGTGGATGAGTTCCAGCGAGGCCTGGCCGACTACTATAGCGGCGTCTACGGGCTTGCAGCAGCGGCCTTCCAGCGGGTGCTGGACGACCCGCGCCACCCCCAACGCGAGGCGGCGCGGCTGTACCTGGCCCGGTCCCACAAAGCCCTGGGCCTCTACAGCACGGCCGCCGAGGAGTACCGGCTGGCAGTGCAGGCAACCCCCGAGCCTTCCTGGGCAGGCGACGCCTGGCTGGAATGGGCCGATGCCCTGAAGCAGGCCGGACAGCCGAAGGAGGCGCGTCAGGTCCTGCAGGAATTCGCCCGGAAGCACCCCCAACATCCCCTGGCGCCCCAGGCCCTGTGGCAGAGAGCCCAGGTCCTGGACGCGGTGGAAGGGTGCCTCGCGGCTGTGCCGGAGTACCGCGCCCTGGCCGTTTCCTTCCCCCGAAGCCCCTACGCCGTGGACGCCCTGGTGCAGGCCGGCCTGTGCCTCTACCAGCACGGACAGCCTGCAGAGGCCCTGGACCCGTTCCAGCGGGCGGTCTCCCTCGCGCAGGACCAGGGGGGCGGAGACCGCCTCTGGCGGGCTGTGTACTGGGCCGGCAAGACCTTTCTGCAGTTGGGCCGCGCAGCGGAGGCGAAGGAGGCATGGCAGCCGCTCCTGACCGGTGCGCCGGAGACGTACTACGCCCTGCGGGCGCGGGAGACGCTGGGCGACCTCCCCCTCCCGGTGGGCCTGGCCGAGCCCCAGGCCCCGCGGGACGGAACGGACCTCCCCGAAGCAGTCGCCCTGGACCCGGAGGTGCTGGACTGGATGGCCACCTGGGCGGGCAAGGGAGCCGCCGCGGCTTCCGCACCAGAGGCTGCCTTCCGGGAGGACCGACGCTTCCGGCGGGCCCTGGCCATGGTGCTGGTGGGCCTGGCGCAGGAGGCAGAGGCGGAACTGGACAGCCTGCGTGCCGCCCTTGCGGACGACCCCGTCGCCCTTTATGCCCTGGCCGTGGCCCTCCGCGGCCAGGGCCTCTACCGCCAGTCCGCCCTGGCGGCCAGCCGCGCCTTCGCCCTCTCCCCGGCTCAGGCCGTGGCGGACGTCCCGCCTTCCCTGGCCCGCCTCATCTATCCCGTGGCCTACCGAGACCTCCTCCTCCAGGAGTGCACGGAACAGGGCCTTAACCCCTACCTGGTCGCGGCCGTCATCCGGCAGGAGAGCCTCTTTGAGGTGGGCGCCATCTCCGCGGCCCAGGCCCGGGGGCTGATGCAGGTCATCGGCCCCACCGGCGAATGGGTGGCCTGGAAACTGGGCAGGCGGGACTTCCGGGAGGAGATGTTGCACCTCCCGTACGTCAACGTGCGGTTCGGGGCCTACTACCTCCGCGTCCAACTGGAGGCGTTCGGCGGCGACGTGGTGCGGGCCCTTGTGGCCTACAACGCTGGCCCCGGCCGCGCCAGGGAGTGGGGTGAGGGGATCGCCGACCCCGACCTCTTCCTGGAGCGCATCCCCCTGGAGGAGCCACGCCGCTACGTGGAGCGGGTGGTGCAGGGGTACCACCGGTACCGCCTTCTTTATGTAGAGGACCTCGTTGCAAGACAACGGTAGTTATGGTATAATGCAGGCGACCGGCGTGGCCTGGGCAAAGAGGTCGGCACATGCAGCAAGCCATTCGCGCCCTTCTGGGCGGCGCCTCCGGGAGCTTCTTCTACCATCTGCTGGTGCTGCTCACCGTGGAGGTGGGGCTGGCCCTCGCCTACAACGCCTACCGCCGCAGCCGGAGCCGTGGGGACATGGCCCTGGCCTGGATGTGGGGCGGTGTGCTGGCCCTCCGTACTGCCGCCATCACCGTGGCGATGTTCGGCTGGCTGGAACACGCCCCGTTCAACGGCAACTTCTGGGCCCTTGGGCGCTTCATTGACGCGGCGACCCTCTTCCTCCTGACCTGGGGCTTCGTCCTGGCTCCCCTGGCTTCCGACCGCCTGGTGTGGGGGAGCCTGGGCCTCGGCATGGCGACTTGTCTGGGGGCCGCTTTCCTCGCCCAACCCGGTGCCGGCCCCCTGGATAGCGTGCGCACATGGCAGATGCTGGAGGCCCTCTTCCTGGCGGTCGCCCTGGTCCTGGTCTGGGCCAGAGCCCAG
>JBMFPD010000360.1:0-2805 GCA_049969295.1 Anaerolineae bacterium
GGGGTCCAGCGTGCGCACGATCCCGTTGACCAGGAGCAGGCCTTCGCAAGGGGTACGGGTCACAGGCGTTCCTCCGATCCCACCAGGCGTTCGTAGATGGCGTGCAGTTCCTCGTCGGAGAAGAAGCGGATGACCAGGTGGCCCCCCTTCCGGCCCCGGCGGAGGCGCACGGGGGTTCCCAGCGCGGCGCGCAGGCGGTCCTCCAGGGCGCGGGTCTCCGGCTCGGGCTCCCGTTTCGGCGGGGCAGGCCGGAGGAGCCGGCGCACCAGGGCCTCCGTCTGGCGGACGTTGAGGCCCTGCTTGCGGATGGCCTCCAGGGCCTGGCGCTGGAGTGCCGCGTCTGGCAGCCCCAGGAGGGCCCGGGCGTGCCCTTCGGTGATCTCCCCCGTGGCCAGGGCCTCTTTGACGGCCTGGGGCAACCGCAGGAGGCGCACCGTGTTGGCCACCGCGGTGCGGCTCCGCCCCACCCGGGCGGCCACCTCCTCCTGGGTCAGGCCGAACTCCTCCATCAGTTGGGCGTAGGCCTGGGCCTCCTCCAGGGGGGAGAGGTCCGCCCGCTGGATGTTCTCCACCAGGGCCAGTTCCAGCATCTGCTGGGGGGTGGCCTCCTTGACCAGGACGGGGACGGTCTGCAGGCCGGCCCGCTGGGCGGCCCGCCAGCGCCGCTCGCCGGTTACCAGTTGGTAGCGGGGCGGGTCCAGGGGGTCTTCGGGGGGGATCCGCGTCACGATGAGGGGCTGGATGACGCCGTGCTCCCGGATGGACGCCGCCAGTTCCTCCAACGCCTCCTCGTCCTGGGCCTGGCGGGGCTGGTAGGGGTTGGGGACGATGTGGGCCACCGGGACCTCCACCACGCCCGGGCCCTCCGGCCCAGAGGCCTGGGGGATGAGGGCATCCAGCCCCCGGCCGAGTCCTCGCTTCCGATCCGCCATGTCCGTCTCACCTCCCCTGGGCCGCGGGGACGCCCACGCGCCCCTCCCGGGCCAGGAACTCCTCCGTGAGCGCGCGGTAGGCCAGGGCACCGGCGGATTGGGGCGCATAGGTCAGGATGGGTTCGCCGAAACTGGGCGCCTCGCTCAGCCGCACGTTGCGGGGGATGATGGTCTGCATCGTCTCCCGTGGGAAATGGGCCCGCACCTCCTGCACCACCTGTTGGGCCAGGTTGGTGCGGCCGTCGTACATGGTGAGGACCAGGGCGGCGATCCGCAGGCGGGGGTTCAGGTTCTGGCGGACCCGCTGGATGGTCTGCATGAGTTGGGTCAGGCCCTCCAGGGCCAGGTACTCGCACTGGACGGGGATGATCACCCCTGCGTCGGCCGCGACAAGGCCGTTCACCGTGAGGAGGCCCAGGGAGGGGGGCGTGTCCACCAGGATGTAGTCATAGAGGCCGTGGGCCGGTTCCAGGGCGCGCCGCAGGAGGAACTCCCGTCCTTCCATGGAGACGGCCTCCACCTCCAGGCCAGCCAGGTCCGGGGTGGAAGGCAGGAGGTCCAGCCCCACCCGGGAGGTGAGGTGCAGGGTCTGCTCCAGGGTGCGGGACCCGACCAGGAGGTCGTAGATGGAGGCGGGGAGGCTGCGCTTGTCCACCCCCAGGCTGCTCGTGGCGTTGGCCTGGGGGTCCATGTCCACGATGAGGACACGGAAGCCCGCCTCCGCCAGGAAGGCCCCCAGGTTGACCGCGGTGGTGGTCTTGCCCACGCCTCCTTTTTGGTTGGCGAAGGTGTACACGCGGGTCATGGGCTCATTCCTGTCGTCAGAATTCAACCCCTACTATCCCCCCAGCCCTCTTCCCTCCCCGCACGCGGGGAGGGAAGAGGGTGCCCGCCGCAGGCGGGCGGGGGTAGGGTGAGTCAAAAAGGCCACCCCCAATCTGGGTGGGCGGCCAGCCAGGCGTCTACCTGGTGCCGCCAGGGGATGCCCGCCGGTCCGGGTGCTTCCACGGAGAAGGAGGCCACGGCGTTGGCAAAGCGGGCCGCGTCCACCGGGTCTCCCGTCTCCCACAGGCGGATGAGGAAGGCGGCAGCGAAGACGTCTCCAGCCCCTGTGGGGTCCACCTCCCTTGCCTCCCGCGGGGGCATGGACCTGGCCTTCCCTCTCCAGTGGAGGGTTGCCCCTCGGGCCCCCTGGGTGAGGACGAGGCACTCCGCCAGGGCCGCCCAGCGCTCCACCAGGGCCACGTCCCCCCCGACGTCCTCTTCGCTCACGACCACCGCCCGCACGTGGGGGAGGACCTCCTCCGCGCTGGCCCAGGCTGCCCGCCGGACGTGCCCGGTGCCGTCCCATTCCCGCAACCAGCCCTGGGGCGCCACGCCCAGGAGGGCCCCGGGGAAGCACCGGGCGAGGTCGGGGTGCACCTCCTGGGCCAGGGGCGCGAGGAGCACGATGGGCACAACCCGCCACTCCGGGGGGACGTCCTCCGGGCCGATGGGGCCGGCCACCGCGTGGATGCGCTGCGTCCGGCGGCCATCCCGGTAGAGGTTTTCAAAGGTCGTCGTCACCGCCGAGGGGAGGAGGTGCACTGCCACCCCCCGCAGGAGGTCCGCCTGCAGGGTTTCCGGCGCGGCCCGGGTGACGATCCCTGGCCGCAGGTCCAGTCGCTGGGCCGTGACGGCGGCATAGGTGGCCGTCCCGCCCAGGCGGTACCCCTCCGGCACCACATCCCGGCAGATGTGCCCGACAACCAGAAACTCCGGCCTGTCCACACCCCTCCTCGCAGGGATGGAGACTTCACCTCACCCCAACCCCCTGGGGGATGGGAGAGGTGCGTCCCCACCTCTCCCTACCCCCGCCGCCTGCGGCGGCACC
>JBMFPD010000361.1:0-2788 GCA_049969295.1 Anaerolineae bacterium
GTCCTCATGGGGGAGGGGCAGGCCGTGGCGGAGGGACCGCCCCGCGAGGTGATGGGGGCCTCCCTGGCCTTCGCCACCCAGATGGCCAAACTGTTCGGCGACCCCCGTCTCCTCACGGTGGAGGATGTCCTGCAGGCGCTGGGGAGGGCGCGGCCATGAAGCGCTGGGTGAACGCCCTCATCCTGCTCCTGGCTACAGCAGTGGGGGCGATGGCTTTCCTCTCTCCTTTCTTCGGCCAGGGGACCTCAGGGACCACAGCCACAGAGCATGCTGCCGACGCGCCTTTCCTCGTGCTGGCCCTCATCGGCCTGTGCCTGGTGGCCGTCGTCGCCAACCTCATGGGCGGCGCCATGCACGCGCGCACCGTGGCCCTTCTGGGCATCCTCTCGGCGGTCAACGCGGTGCTGCGGGCCGTCCCCGGGCCGGCCGGCTTCTCCGCCATCTTCTTCCTGCTCATCCTGTGCGGCTATACCTACGGCCCCACCTTCGGCTTCCTGATGGGGACCCTCTCGCTCCTGGTCTCGGCTCTCCTGGGGGCGGGGGTCGGACCGTGGCTCCCCTTCCAGATGTTCGCCGCGGGGTGGGTGGGGCTCTCCTCCGGCCTCCTGCCGGACCTGCGCCGCCGCCCCCGGGCGGAACTCGCGGTGCTGGCCGCCTGGGGCGCGGTGTGGGGGCTGGCCTTCGGCGCCATCATGAACCTCTGGTTCTGGCCTTACCTCGCTGGCCCCACCGTAGCCGAAGGGGCCTACTGGGAGCCGGGCCTGGGCCTGGCCGCAGCCCTGCAGCGGTACGCGGCCTTCTACCTCTTGACTTCCCTCTGGTGGGACCTGGGACGGGCCGGCGGGAACGTGTTCCTCCTCCTGCTCCTCGGGCCCCCCATCCTGCGGGTCCTGCGCCGTTTCCAGCGGGTCCTCCGGTTCGAGCAACGGAGCGCGGTCCCAGGCGGCCTCTGAAGGGACCGCGTGGAGGCCCGGTTTACGCCGCGGGCAGGCGGTCCAGTTCCTGGAGCATCTCCCAGGCGAAGAGGGCGGCCCGCTCCAGGGCCTCCGGCTGCAGTTTGTCCAGCGTGTCCCTCTGCTGGTGCCAGTAGGGGAGGAACCCCCCTTCGTCCAGGCACACGAGGGTGATGCCCCGCAAGCCCCTCTGCACCACCAGTCCTGTCTCGGTGTAGCCAGCCGGCAGGGCCTTAGGCTCCACCTTCCAGGCCGGGTGACGGGCAGCGACCGCCTCGGCGACATCCAGAAGGGTGGCGTCGCTGAAGTAGGGGAAGGTCATCCCCTCACGGGTGGCGTACCGCAGGGTGCCCACCCCCACCCCCTCAAAGTTGAGGAAATAGGCATCCCGAAGCATGTCGCCGTACCGGTCCAGGAAATCGCGCATCCCGTAGCAGCCGACTTCCTCGCACCCGGACAGCAGGACCCACACCTCGGTCTCCAGAAGGGGATGTTCCTTGAGCAGGTGGGCCAGGTGGAGGACCACCCCGACGCCGGAAGCATTGTCGTTAGCACCTACGCTATAGGGCGTCCAGTCGGCCTGGAGACAGGCCAGGCAGCAGAGGAGGAGGATGCCCGCAGGCCCCAGGGAGGCGGGGAAGATCCAGGGCCAGCCAGTGGCCGCACCCAGGGCGAAGAGGGCGATGTTGATCGCCCCGCCCACGAACCCCAGGATGACCATGACGGCGAACAGGACCACCTTCCCCCGCGAGCCGAAGAGCCAGGGCGTGCGATGGGTGTCCAGATGGGCCACCAGGACCACCTTCCGTTTGGGCACCAGCCTGGAAGGGACGACGCCGATGACGTTCTGGCTGGGGCCTTTGGGCAAGAGCGCCCGGACAGGGTTGTCCTGGAAGTTCAGTTCGGCCAGAGCACAGACGATGGCGAGGCTCGCCAGGAAGGTCGCGGCCAGGGCCGTCCAACGCCCGTAGAGGGGGTAGATGCCGCTCGCCAGGGCCCCCAGGGCGCTGAGGACGGCATAGGGACGCCAGGCGGAACGCGCGCTCAGGAAGCGCTCCAGCCGCACCCGCTGAAGGCCCAGCCCGTGGAGGGTGCGCCAGGCGTAGTCGGCGGCAGCGGCTTCCTGGTCCGTGGTGGACCCCCGGGGCCCGATCTCTTCGGTGAGGGGGGCCAGGTAGTCCAGGGGAGAAGGGATGCCACGCTCTTTTCCCTGCGCTCCAGTGGATACGGCCATGCTACCTCTGCTCCGGTGCTCCTTTGGGGCGGCTGCTCCTCCGCGGGCGGCGTGCGTATCTTTCCGCCTCCTCCTGAGCAATGCGGTTGGCCAGTTCGTTGTCCGGATCGCCCGCGTGGCCCCGCACCCACTCCCACTCCACCTGGTGTTCTTCTATCAGACGGTCCAGTTCCCGCCACAGGTTCTGGTTCTTGACCGGCCTGCGGTGCCAGGTCTGCCACCCGTTGCGCTTCCAGTGGGCCAGCCACCGGGTGATGCCGTTCTCCAAGTAGCGGCTGTCGGTGCGGAGGCGCACCCGGCTCGGTCGGCGCAGGGCGCGCAGGGCCTCAATGGCCGCCGTCATCTCCATCTGGTTGTTGGTGGTGTAGGGGGAGCCGCCGCGCAGCACCCTCTGGTGCGGGCCGTAGCGCAGGACCGCACACCACCCCCCCGGGCCGGGGTTCCCCTTGCAGGCCCCGTCGGTGGTGATGACGACCTCAGGCTCCCTCAAGGAAGGGCCCCCCACTTCCACACTCACGCCGGGCGTTGCCAGAGGACGCCGCCCGCCCCAAGCCCCCAGTAGGCCCATCCCTGCCCCCCAGGGGAAGCCAGCGCAACGTCC
>JBMFPD010000362.1:0-2786 GCA_049969295.1 Anaerolineae bacterium
CGGCGACGCGCCCACCCGCGCCGCCCACCAGCACCTTCACCCCGGCACCGCCCACGGACACGCCCGTGCCACCCACCCCCACGCGGCCGGCCGTGCCCTACGTGGTGCAGAGCCTGCGGCTGAGGCCCCTGGGGCAGGACGCCCAGGGATGTACTGGAGGCGACCACTACATCCTGGCCATCGTGGTGGACCCCTCGGGCGCGCCCCTCAACGGGGTGCGGGTGCGGGAGGTCTGGACGGGGCAGGTCCTCGTCACCGGCGCGCAGGGGAAGGGGGACGGCCGTGTCCAGTTTGACATCTTCAAGGATGGCGGCGGCCAGTTGCAGATCGTGGACGACGCCGGCAACCCTCTGAGCGAACTGACCCGGGGGATGGCTTCCAACCTGCCGGACTTTGACCTCCTCTACGCCGCGGGATACTGCAGTTGCAAGCCATTCCCGGATGAAGCCAGTTGTCGGACTGCCTGGGAGCAGCGGGATTTCCGCTTCTTCCCCATGTCCCATTACGTGTACGAGGTGGTTTTCCAACGCACCTATTGACCTCACCCCTGCCCCCTTGCCCCCTTCCCCTCTCCGACTCGGAGAGGGGAAGGGGGTTGGGGGATGAGGAGAGGTGATCAACGCAAGCAGGAGTAAAGGGGGGGCCGGCACATCGGCAGCAGGGCGTGATTTGCGTGCCGGCGGCTTTGGCGGTAAGATTGGAACCTTGAGATGAAGTTGGCCAGGCGTACGGTGCTCATCCTGGCCCTTCTCCTGGGGTTTGGAGTGGGCCTGGCAGTGGCCCTCTACCTGGCCTGGATGGTCTGGCCGGTGGAGTATGCCGAAAGTGACCCTGCCGACCTGGAACCGGCCCTGCGAGAGGGGTACCTGATCCTGATCGCCGAGGGGTACGACCAGGATGGCAATTTGGAGAAGGCCCGCAGCCGGTTGGCTCGCGTGGCCCGGCCAGGGGAGAACCCGGTCGCCCTCCTGGCCGCGTTGACACAGAAATACCTGGACGAGGGCCTGGACCTGCGGACGTTGCGGAAGCTGGTGCGGCTCACCCATGCCCTGGGAGCCAGCACAGGGGAGATGCTGGTCTACCTGCCGGCAGACCAGCCCACTCCCACTCGCACACCGACCCCCGCACCGCAGCCCAGCCCCACCGCCACACCGCCAGGTCCACCACCCGCTACTCCCACGCCCGCACCGGCCTACCGCCTGGTGGAACGGCGGCGCCTCTGCAGCGCGGAGGAGGGGCCAGGCCAGGTCCAGGTCGTGGTGCGGGATGAAGCGGGACAGGGCCTGCCGGGCGTGCGGGTGCAGGTGACCTGGCCCGAAGGGACCGAGACGATCTTCACCGGCTTCAAGCCGGAACAGGGGGATGGGTACGCGGACGCGCAGATGTGGGTCCGGGGGGAGTACCGCGTGACCGTCCTCCAGGGCAACGGGGGCGAGGTGGTGGGCGGCCTCTACGCCGACCCCGACACCGCTGGCTGCCCAGCCGAGGCCAGGTCGGTCACCTGGCAAGTGGTCTTCCAGCGGGCCGCTCCCTAGGCCCAGGGCCCTGGGGGAGGTTTCCCGCGGCGAGACCGCCATCCTGGTGGAGGGAACACAGCGTGAACCTGCAGACGATCCAAAAGACGCCGCTCTTCACAAACCTCTCAGAGGAAGAACAACGCGCCATCCTGGCGCGGATGCACCCCGAACGGTTCCGCAAAGGCGAACTCCTCTTCCGCAAGGGCGACCCCAGCGAGATGCTCTACCTCATCCAGGAGGGAACCGTCCGCCTGCTGGGAGATGGCGGCATCCCCCTGGCCACCCTGGGCCCGGGGAGCCTCCTGGGAGAGGCCGACGCCCTCGCCGGGCGCCCCCGCTCCACCGGCGCCCAGGCCATCTCGGACCTGGAGGTGTGGACCCTTCCCATGGCCGACATGCGGGACCTGGTGGCCCGGTCGCCCGAACTGGGCCTGCGCCTCAGCGAGGCCCTCGGCGTCCGTCTGGCCTCCCTGGTGGACTACCTGGTGGAGCGGCGGCTGCGCCCGCTGCGCGCCTTCGCCTCCCTGAGCGAGGAGGAACTCCGGGCCCTGGCCGAACGGCTGATCCCCCTGCACCTCGGCGAAGGGGTCTGTTTCTGCGATGCGTCTTCGCCCAGGGCCTGCCTGTGCCTGGTGGAGGAGGGGGCCGTCCACCTGGTCACCGAAACGGCCGAGGGGGGCGAGGATTTCGTGGAACTCGCCCCAGGGGCTTCTTTCGGGGAGATGGCTGTCCTCACTGGGCAACCCATGACGCAGACGGTGCGGGCCGCCGAGGAGAGCACCCTGTGGGTGCTGGAGCGGAGGGACTTTGAAGACCTGGCCCGGCAGTACCCGGGCATCCGCCGGGCCCTCAGCCAGGACCTGCGGGCACCCCTGAGCGTGGAAGACCGCTCCCGTGCCGTGGAGATGTTGCGGACCGTTCCCCTCTTCCGCGAACTGCCCCAGGAGGCCCTGCGGGCCATCGCCCGGCGGCTCCTGGTGCGGCACGTGCCAGCCGGCGAGGTGGTCTTCGTCGAGGGGAGCGCGGGCGATGCCCTCTACCTGGTGGAGTCCGGCGAAGTGCAGATCGTGGGAGGCACGGGGGCTGGGGCCAAGGTCCTGGCCACGCTGCGTGCCGGCGAGTCCTTCGGCGAGATGGCTCTGCTCACAGGCAAGACCCGCTCCACTGGCGCCCGGGCCGTGCGCGATACCAACCTGTGGATGCTCTACCGCACCGACTTTGAGGAACTCCTCGTGCGGCACCCCTCCATCAGCCTGGCCCTGAACCGGG
>JBMFPD010000363.1:0-2780 GCA_049969295.1 Anaerolineae bacterium
TCTCGTTTTTACAAAAGGGAAGGCTATAACTGCTCTTCCCGGCGCAGAGGGCACGCCAAGAGGCGTGCCCTACGGTCTGCCATGCCAGAGGGCTGTCAGAGTTCAAAGAATAAGTCAGCCCTGGCGGCGGACCCGCGGTGGCCCCACAGCCGTGAGGGGATCCGTCCCTCCGTTCCCGGAACCCGCCGCCAGCGCCGTCCAGGGGCGGCAGGCAAGGAGGGGGAGATGTTCCGCACAAGAGCACAGTTGGAGGAGATGGAGTTCCTTCTCCTGGCGCCCTACGCCACGAAGAGCCGTGAATCGCGCGGCCGAGCCTTTCCGGAAGAAGAACACCCCTACCGCACCGCCTTCCAGCGGGACCGCGACCGCATTGTGCACACCACGGCCTTCCGCCGTCTGGAGTACAAGACCCAGGTGTTCCTCATCTCCGAGGGCGACCACTACCGCACCCGCCTGACCCACACCCTGGAGGTCGCTCAGATCGGCCGCACCCTGGCCCGCGCCCTCGGGGCCAACGAGGACCTGACGGAGGCCATCTGCCTGGCCCACGACCTGGGCCATACCCCCTTCGGGCATTCGGGTGAGGAGACCTTGCACGAACTGATGGCGGACCACGGGGGCTTTGACCACAACCTCCAGAGCCTCCGCATCGTGGAGATGCTGGAGAAGACCCATGAGGAGTACGACGGCCTCAACCTGACCTGGGAGGTCCGGGAAGGGATCGTCAAGCACAGGACGGAGTACGACAGGGGGGAGTTCAACGGCTACGAGCCTGACCTCCAGCCCACCCTGGAGGGGCAGATCGTCAACCTGGCCGACGAGATCGCCTACAACTCCCACGATCTGGACGATGGCATCCGGGCCGGCCTCATCAAGCCTGGGGACCTCCAGGACCTGGCCCTCTGGCGGGACGTCCTGGCCTCCCTGGGCCTGGAGGAGACCCCGCGCGAGATAGGCGACCTGCTCCGACGGGAGGCCGTGCGTCGCCTCATCCATCTGGAGGTGACGGATGTGGTGGAGACCACCGCCCGCCACCTCCAGGAGCACGGCATCGCCTCGCCCGAAGAGGTGCGCGCCTTCCCGGAACCGGTGGCCCGGTTCAGCCCAGCCCTGGAGGCCAGGAACCGCGAACTCAAGGACTTCCTCATGCGCCGGGTCTACCGCCACTATCGGGTGAACCGCATGGCCGCCAAGGCCAAACGCCTGCTCACAGACCTCTTCCGGGCCTACGTGGAGGACCCGAGCCAGTTGCCAGAGCCCACCCAGGCGCGGCTCCGCTCCGAGAGCCTCCACCGCGTGGTCTGCGATTACATCGCTGGCATGACCGACCGCTACGCCCAGGAGGAGTACCAGAAACTGTTTGACCCTCTGGAACGGGTGTGAACCCCATCCCCGCTGGCACACACCCTACAACACAAGGCCCCACCCTGGCAGCCAGGGTGGGGCCTTCCCAACCTTCCAGAGGTGCGCCCTCAGGCCGCAGGTTCCTCCAGTTCCTCCGCCTTCACCTGGGCTGTCATCTGGAGGGTCAGTTTGGCGAAGAAGGAGTCGGCCGGCGCGTCGTCCACCCCGTACTCCATCTCCAGCACTCTGGCCTGCACCCGCAGCGACGCCGTCTCCAGGGCGAACTCCTTGCCCGGCGCAGCCAGGATGACCTCCCCCTTGGTGGACTGGCGGGCGCGGATGGTGCTGTCGTGGAAGGCGTAGTCGCTCATCAGGACCTTGGTCACCGTCTTGATGTCGTTGCGGTCAAAGAGCCAGACCTCAAAAGCGCAGACCTTGTCTGGGGCGCCAGTGCCGATGACTTCGGAGATGGAGACGCCGCACTCGCCCAGGAATTCCCCTGTGGGGGAATCTATGCTGAAGGATTCATCGTAGGCATCGTCGCCCAGGGTGTAGGTGGTGACGAAGACTCGCTGGGGTTGCTCCCGGGCCACCAGCGGCGCGGGTTCCGGCGGGATCTCCCACGCCTCCGCCGGCGCGGGGGCGCGCCGGCGGCGCAGGATGGCCGGCACCTGCTTGCGGCGCCAGTAGGAAACCCCCAAGGCCGCACCCCCCAGGATCAGGACCGCGGCCAGGAAGATGCCGCAGATGGAGAGAACGCGCCCCAGCGTCGTCCCCGCTCCGCCCGCGGGCCTGGGCGCCGGGGTGCTCACGGGGGCCAGGGGCACGTTCAACGCGGCAGAAAGTTCCTGAATGCGACGCGCCTCCAGGGAGCGGCCTGCGGCCTGGTGGCTCGCGTGCAGCCGCCCCAGGACCTCCCTCAGCCGCGCCTCGGGCCACCCCTCCAACCGCCGGCGGGCGGTCTCGGCATCGCTGGTGAGGGCGTAAGAATCGGCCACCATGGCCACATATTCATCCTGGTAGCCCGGGGCCAGGTCCGTGGGATAGGCATTGACCCACTGCACGGGCCACCACCACCACCCGATCGCCAGGCCCAGCGCCAACCCGATGATGGCGCCAAGCCCCAACCACATAAGCCCTTTGCGGTCAACCGGCCCCATGTTCCTCTCCTTTCCTGCGAGCAACCAGGTCCCCGGCCCAGGAACACGCGCCAGGGCGTCACTTCAATTTTACCATAACTTGCCTCTGGCGGCAAGCAGACTTTCCATAAGGCCAGGGCCGCCTCATTCTTATAGAACCCTGACGGCCTTCTGGCACGGCAGACCGTAGGGCTTGACCACAGAGGATTCTGATAATACGGCCTTCTGAGCACCCCTCCCCCAGCCCCCTCCCCGCACGCGGGGAGGGGGCCCAGGGGGTGGGGTTGGAAGGCGCAC
>JBMFPD010000364.1:0-2777 GCA_049969295.1 Anaerolineae bacterium
TCTTGAGACCAGCAGAGAGGAAGGAGGCCATCCCATGTCCCCAACTCCCCAAACCGAAAAAGTCGCCGTATTCACCGCCTGGCCCTACGTTAACGGCATCCTGCACCTGGGCCACATGGCCGGATGCTACTTGCCGGCGGACATCTTCGTCCGCTACCAGCGCCTGCGCAAGCGCAACGCCCTGCTTCTCTCCGGCTCCGACACCCACGGCACACCCATCACCGTCCGGGCGGAGCAGGAAGGGGTCTCGCCGCGCGAGATCGTGGACCGCTACCACAACATAGACCTCCAGACCTTCATGGCGCTGGGCATCAGTTACGACCTCTACACCGAAACCGATACGGAGAACCACTGGCGCGTGGCGCAGGAGATGTTCCTGCGCCTCCTCCGCAACGGCTACATCTACCGGGACACCCAGCGGGCCCTCTACTGCCCCCACTGTCAACGTTTCCTGGCCGACCGCTATGTGGAGGGGACCTGCCCTCACTGCGGCTACGAGGGGGCGAGGGGCGACCAGTGCGACCACTGCGGCCGCACCCTGGACGCCATTGAACTGATCCTGCCCCGCTGCAAGTTCTGCGGGGGCACACCGGAGGTCCGGGAGACGGAGCACTTCTTCCTGGACCTGGGCAAACTGAACGAACCCCTCCTGCGGTGGATCAACGAGGACAAGGAGCACTGGCGCCCCAACGTCCTCAACTTCACCCGTGCCCGCCTGGAAAGCGGCGAACTGCGCGGGCGGCCGGTGACGCGGGACATTGAATGGGGCATCCCCGTGCCCGTGGAGGGGTTTGAGCACAAAACCCTCTACGTCTGGCTGGAGGCGGTCACCGGGTACCTTTCCGTCACCCACGAATGGGCTCAACTGCAGGGGGACCCGGAGGCCTGGCGCGAGTGGTGGACCGAGGAGGTCCGTTCCTATTACTTCATTGGCAAGGACAACATTGAGTTCCACTCCATCATCTGGCCGGGGATGCTCATCGGGTACGGGGGCCTGGTGCTCCCCTACGACGTCCCGGCCAACGAGTACCTGACGGTGGGAGGGCGACAGCTCTCCAAGAGCCGGAACTGGGTCATTGAGGTGCCGGACTTCCTTTCCCGCTACGACCCGGACCCGCTGCGGTACGTCCTCACCATCAACGCGCCGGAGCGCTCCGATGCCAACTTCACCTGGGAGGAGTTCGTCCGCCGCAACAACGACGAACTGGTCGCCACCTGGGGCAACCTGGTCCACCGGGTCCTTTCCTTCACCTACAGGCGGTTTGAAGGCCGGGTCCCCCAGCCCGGTCCTCTGAGCCGCCTGGACCAGGAACTCCTGGAGAAGGTGGAGGCTGGCTTCGGGCCGGTGGGCGACCTCATTGAGGGGTGCAAGTTCCGCCAGGCCCTCACGGAAGTGATGGCCCTGGCGCAGGAGGTCAACCGCTACCTGAACCTGCGGGAGCCCTGGACCCTCCACCAGACGGACCCGGAGGCCGCGGCCACGGCCCTCTACGTGGCCCTGCGGGCCATAGACTCGCTGAAGACGCTCCTCCTGCCCTTCCTGCCTTTCACCTGCCAGCGCCTCCACGAGATGCTGGGGTACGAGGGCAGCCTCATCGGACGGCAGTACATCCAGACGGTCCAGGAGGAGCACCGCAGCCACAACGTGCTCCGCTACGACAAGAGCGACCTGGTGGGTGAGTGGGCTCCCAGCCAGTTGCCGCCGGGCCAGCCCCTGCGGAAGCCGGAACCCCTCTTCCGGAAACTGGACGAGAGCGTGGCCGAGGAGGAGCAGGCCCGCATGGAGGCCCTGGCACGGCGGTAGGGCGCAGGCCCTGGGGCCGGAGGGAGGCCTGACGGTGAGGGATGCCCGGTGGGGCCTGGGCCTGGTGCTCCTGGGGTACCTGGTGGCGGGAGTGCTCTACACGGCCTTCACCCCGCCGTGGCAGGCCCCGGACGAGCCGGCCCACTACAACTACATCCGCCACCTGGCTGAGGGGAGGGGGCTGCCCGTCCTCCTCCCCGGGGACTACCCCCACCAGTACCTGGAGGCCATCAAGGCGCGCCGGTTCCCCCCTGACATGCCCATCGCGCCCCTGCGCTACGAGTTCCACCAGCCGCCTCTCTACTACCTGCTGGCGGTGCCTGTCTACTCCCTGTCCGGGGGCGCGCTCCTGCCCCTGCGCCTGCTTTCGGTGGCGATCGGGGCGCTCCTCCTGCTCGCGGCGTGGGGCCTGGTGGGAGAGGCGTTCCCCGGCCGTCCGACCCTGCGGTTGACGGCGGTGGCCTTCCTCGCCTTCCTGCCCATGCACGTGGCCCTGGCCGCCTCGGTGAACAACGACCTCCTGGCCGAACTGTGGCTGGCGCTGGGCGGGTGGGGGCTCGTGCGCGTCCTCCGAGGCCGGCCCACGGGCCGCCTCCTTCTGGGGACGGGTGCGGTCCTCGGCCTGGGCCTCCTCACCAAGACCACGGCCTACATCCTCCTGCCCCTGGCCCTCGGGGCCGTGGCCCTGCGGCAGGCCTGGGCGGTGGAGGGGGACCGGCCAGAACCGTGGGAGGCACGGGCAGTGGAGGGCCTTCGCCAGGCTGGCCTGCTCCTGGGCCCGGCGCTCCTCCTGGGGGCGGCCTGGTGGGGCCGGAACCTCTGGGTCTACGGGGGGACCGATTTCCTGGGCCTGGAGCGGCACGGAGCCATCGTCGTGGGGCAGCCGCGCACGGCGGAATGGCTGGCGGCATTCGGCGCGGGGGAACTTGTCCGGCGCTTCCTGGCGACCACCTTCCGTAGTTTCTGGGGGCAG
>JBMFPD010000365.1:0-2769 GCA_049969295.1 Anaerolineae bacterium
CCCCCAGGAGGAGAGATGGCCCCCTGGCGGTCCAGGGCCACCTTCATCCTGAGCCCCGGCCCCTGGAGCTATGCCTGGGCCTTCCCCAAGGCGGACCACCTCTCGGTGGGCATCGGGGCCTTCGGCGGCCCAGGACCTCGCCACCTGCGCCGCCGCCTGGAGGAGGAGATGGCGAAGTTGGGCATCGCCGTCCCCTCGGCCCGGGGGCACCCGCTCCCCATGTACCGCCCCGCCCCGCGCTTGCACGGCCGGCGGACCCTCCTCGTCGGCGACGCCGCGGGGCTGACGGACCCCTTCTTCGGCGAGGGGATGCGCTACGCGGTCTGGAGCGCACGGGAGGCAGCAGGGGCCATCCTCTCCGGCCGCGTGGAAGCGTACACGGGGCGCATCCGACGCTTCATGGACCGGGAGATGCGGGCAGCCCGGTTTCTGGCCGCCGTCTTCTACCGCTGGCCGGGCGCGTGCTTCCGCCTGGGAGTGCGCAACCCCCGCGCCACCCAGGCTTTCGCCGGCCTCCTGGCGGGCTCGCGGACCTACGCCGGCGTCATGTGGCGTCTCTTGCTGTGTCTTGTGGAGTCGGTGGGGAAAGGGCGGTGTTCCTCCTGACGGGCGAGGTCGGCTCCGGGAAGACGACCGTCTGCCAGCGGGTGGTGGACGCGTGCCGGACGCTCGGCATCTCCGTGGCTGGCCTCCTCTCGCTCCCGGTGGCCGGGCCCCAGGGCCAGCGCCTGGCCATCCGGACGGTGGACCTGGCGGCGGGGACGCAGCAGACCCTCGCCCGCCTGGGCGAGGGCGAGGGTCTGCGCCTCGGCCCCTACACCTTTGACCCGGAGGGGGTGCGCTGGGCCGTGGCCGTGTTGGAGAGGGACGCAGGGGCACAGGGCCTTCTCCTCGTGGACGAGATCGGCCCCCTGGAACTCTGGTTGGGGGAAGGGCTGGCCCCCGTCCTGCCCGCCCTGCGCCGCCGGGTGGAGGAAGGGAAACCGCTCCTCCTCGTGGTGCGGACGGGGTTCATCGCCCCCCTCTTGCGGGCCATGGCCCCCCTTACCCACCCCGTACAGATCTTCCGCGTGGCGGCGCACACCCGGGACCACCTCCCGCGGCGGATCCTCGCCGCCCTGGAATGGGGAGGCACGCCGGAAGCCCCGGGCCGTAACCTCCTTGCCTCCCGGACGTCAGAACAAGTGCACGAGGCGCGAAAGGAGCCTTCGGGTGCAGGACGACAGGCTGTTGCTTGAGCGAGCACAGGCCTTTGACCTGGATGCCCTGGCCAACATCTACGACACCTACGCCGCCCCTATCTACCGGTATGTCTACCGGTACCTGGGCGACGTGTCCCTGGCTGAGGACATCACAGGGGAAGTCTTCACCCGGCTCCTGGACGCCATAGAACGAGGCAAGGGCCCCAGGGACAACCTCTCGGCCTGGCTCTACCGTGTAGCCCACAACCTGGTGGTGGACCACCTCCGCCAGAGGTTCCACGCCGAGGGGCTACCGTTAGAGGAGGGGCTGATGGCCGCCCCGGATGATCCGACCGCGGTTGTGGAGAAACGGCTCGCTCAGCAACGGCTTCGGGCGGCCATCAGTCACCTCACCCCTGTGCAACAGCAGGTGATCGTGCTGAAGTTCCTGGAAGGGTTCAGCAACGAAGAAGTGGGGAAGATCCTCGGCAAGCGCGAAGGGGCCGTCAAATCCCTGCAGCACCGTGCCCTGGCCTCGCTGCGCCGCATCCTGCAGAAACAGGAAGGAACCTAGCCCGCCTCCAGTCCAGAGGAGCGACTGTGCGAGGGGAGTGAACGGTGGGGACGCAAAGGGTTACAGGCGAAGGGTCCTGCGGGTTTGAGGTCCTTCTGGACCAGGCGGCAGGGGCCGTGCTCCAGGGGGGTGACCCGGCTGCGGTGGCCTCGCAGTACGGGGAGGCCGGGAACCGGCTGCGCCCCCTCCTGGAGGTGGTGGCGCGCCTGCAGGTCCTGCGGGAGCCGCCCCCTCCTGCTTCCCTGGCTGCAGGGCGGGCCCGCTTCCTGGTCCACGCCCAGGACCTGCGGGCGAGGCGGGCCGCCAGGCGCTCCCACGGGAGCCCGGGCATCGTGGCCTGGCCCTGGCCGCGCCTGGGCGACGCCCTCCTGCGCCCCGTCATGAGCCTGATCCTGGTGGCGCTCCTCTTCAGCCTTGTGGGCTACACCGCGCAGGCGGCCAGCGCCAGCCTCCCCGGCTCGCCTCTCTACCCCGTCAAACTGGCGATGGAGCGCACCCAGGTTGCCCTGGCCCCCGACCAGGAGATAGAGGCCCATCTGGAGGTGGCCTTCACCACGCGCCGCCTGGACGAAATCCACCGGCTGGCGGAGGCCGGCCACCCGCCAGACCCAGCCTCCCTCCGCCGCCTGGAACACCAGTGGGAGGCGGCCCTCAGAGCCATCGCCCTCTTGCGGGCGGACCAGAAGGCCCTCCTCCTGGCCCAGGCGCTGGGAACCCTCTCCTACGAACGGGACACGCTGCACCATCTGATGGACTGCGCCTCCCCGGAGGTGCGGGAGAGGCTCCAGGCGGTCCTCCTCCTCGCGGAGGAGATGGAACTGACGGCGCGCAAGGCGCTGGCCAACCCGGACGAGTTCCGCGGGCCTCAGGGCCGCCCGCCGGCGGTGAGCCACCCTGCCCCGGCACCGAGCCCGGAGGTGCCCACAGCACCCCCGGCCCTCCAGGACCCGACCCCGTCTCCTACGCCAGAGCCCCCCACCCCGGCACCGACGCCGCCGGAAGTGCGGAAACCGC
>JBMFPD010000366.1:0-2761 GCA_049969295.1 Anaerolineae bacterium
GGGCATCTATGGTGTCCACCACGACCTGGGGCGTGTCCATAGCAGAGAGGACGTCGGCGAGGTAGCGGGTGTCAAAGGCGATCTCAATCTGCGCTCCTTCCACTGCGGCATCCAGTTCGCCCACGTTGTCGCCCAGTTCGGCGCTGGTGGCAGTGACCGTCAGGCGGCCGGGCGCAAGTTCCGACCCCGGCACGATCTGGAGGCGGGCCACGTTGGCTGCGGTGCGGGCGAAGATGGCGGCCTGCTTGACGGCGTGGTGGAAGGCCTGGCGGTCCACCACGGTGCGCGTGGTGTAGGTCTTGGGGATGATGGCCTTGTAGTCCGGGAAGGTGAGGTCAATGAGTTGTGAAACCAGGAGGACGTTGGGCAGTTGGAAGAGCACCTGGTTGCGCGTCGGCGTGACGGAGACCTCCAGGGGCTTCTCCTGGTCCTCCGGGGAGAGGCCGCCGATGATGCGGCTCAGTTCGTTCAGGCTTCGCGCCGGCACGATCATGGTGATGGGTTCCGTCAGGTTCGCCTGGACCCGTTCCTCCCGCACCGCCAGCCGGAACCCGTCGGCGGCGGCCAGGGTCAGGAGGGCCCCGCCTTCGGCCGGCTCCAGGCGGGTGTAGACGCCCGTGAGGACCGGCCGGCTGTCGTCGGTGGCGGCGGCGAAGGAGACCTGTTCCACCATGCTGCGGAAGAGGCGGGCATCCAGGGAGACGCGCCGGCCGTCCCCATCGGTGGGGATGAGGGGGAACTCCGTTGCATCTATGCCCCGGATGCGGGCGTCGTAGCGAGCGCAGCGCAGGTTCAGGGTCTGGCTGCGGATGTCCACGGCCATGTCCACCCGTTCGGGGGGCAGGGAGCCCACATAGTCGGCCAGGACCCGCGCTGGGACGGTGATGGCCCCTTCGGTGTCCACCTTGGCCCCGATCCAGCAGTGGATGCCGATCTCCAGGTCCGTGGCGGAGAGGCGGAGGCGTCCCTGGTCGGTGGTGATGAGGACGTTGTTGAGGACGGGCAGGGTGGTGCGGGATGCGACGGCCCGCCCGACGATGGAGAGGCCACGGGCCAGATTCTCTTGCAGGCAGGAAACCTTCACGGGCCGACCCTCCTAATGATCCGGAACCGGTTGTGGGAAAGGGGACCGATCATTTCTGCCGAAAGCATACCATAACAAAAGGGCTTCGTCAAGCGCAACGAGGCTGTCAGCCAGGGCTGGCTCATTCTTACAGAACTCCGACTGCTCTGCTGCTACACGAATGCGCCTGGCGCGACCGCAAGCCTTTCGTCTATTCGTTTCTTCACTCGTGGATGGCGTGAGCGACAGACCGTAGGGAACGCCTCCTGCCGTGCCTCTGCGCCGAGAAGAAACGAGGCAGCCCTGGCCCCAGGAGCGCCGTGGTTGTGGAAACACGGCGGTTCCAGTATAATGCTTCGCAAGCGGGAAGCAGGATCTGTCAAACCACGAAGGGGGTGGACTGTGGGCAAGCACGTCTACATTGAGGACCTGGCCTCCCACGTGGGGGAGGAAGTCACCCTGAAGGGCTGGCTCTACCAGAAGACGGACAAGGGCCGGCTCCAGTTCCTGCGGGTGCGGGACGGGACCGGCATCGCGCAGGTGGTCTTCTTCCAGAAGAACGTCGCGCCGGAGGTCTTCGCCCAGGTGCGGGGGCTGACCCAGGAGTCGTCCATCATTGTCACGGGCACGGTGCGGGCCGATGAGCGGGCGCCGGGCTTCCCCGGGGGGTACGAACTGGACGGGCGCGACCTCCAGGTAGTGCAGCTGGCGGAGGAGTACCCCATCACGCCCAAGGAACACGGGGTGGAGTTCCTCATGGAACACCGCCACCTCTGGATCCGCTCGTCTCGGCAGTGGGCCATCCTCCGGGTGCGGGCCACGGTGGTGCAGGCCATCCGGGAGTGGCTGGACAGCCACGGCTTCATCAACCTGGACGCGCCCATCCTCACTCCCTCGGCCTGCGAGGGGACGACAACCCTCTTTGAGACCGACTACTTCGGCACGCCGGCGTACCTGAGCCAAAGTGGTCAACTATACAATGAAGCGAACATCATGGCCTTCGGCAAGGTCTACTGCTTCGGCCCCACCTTCCGGGCCGAGAAATCCAAGACCCGGCGCCACATCATGGAGTTCTGGATGGTGGAGCCGGAGATGGCCTTCGTGGACCTGGAAGGGTGCATGGAGGTGGAGGAGCAGTTCGTCGCCCACATCGTGCAGCGGGTGCTGGAGCGGAGGGAGCGGGAGCTCCTGCTCCTGGAGCGGGACCTGGAGCCCCTGCGGCGGGTGGAGCCGCCGTTCCCCCGCATCTCCTACGATGAGGCGGTGGAGATCCTCAACCGGAAGGGGGTGCCCATCACCTGGGGGGAGGATTTCGGCGCGCCCCACGAGACAACCCTGGCCCAGGAGTTTGACCGGCCGGTCTTTGTGCACCACTATCCCACCCAGTGCAAGGCGTTCTACATGGAGGAGGAGCCTGGCCGCCCTGAGGTGTGCCGGTCGGTGGACCTCCTGGCGCCGGAGGGGTATGGGGAGATCATCGGGGGAGGGGAGCGGACGGCCAGTCTGGACCTCCTGGAGCGGCGCATCCGGGAGCACAACCTGCCGCGGGAGGCCTATAAGTGGTACCTGGACCTGCGGCGGTACGGGTCGGTGCCGCATTCGGGGTTTGGGCTTGGGGTGGAGCGGACGGTGATGTGGATCTGTGGCCTTCCGCACATCCGGGAGACGATCCCCTTCCCGCGCCTTCTGGAGCGGATC
>JBMFPD010000367.1:0-2754 GCA_049969295.1 Anaerolineae bacterium
ACCCCGCGGCCGGCCACCCCTACCCCCGTGCCGCCCACGGCGACGCCGGTGCCCGCCGCCACGCCCACGCCGACCTCGCCCTATCTGTACAAGAAGGCCCTCGTGCAGCGCTGCGACCCCAACGCGGGTGTGACCACCATCTACGGCACGGTGTACCAGAACCACCAGCCGTTCAACGGGGCGAAGGTGGTCTTCTCGTGGGTCCCGGATGGCCCGTGGGCGACCCAGCCGGTCATCAGCGGCCCCCACGAGGGGTACCCCAACTGGGCGCCAGGCTTCTACGAGCACATCATCCAGGCCGGCGGCCCACGGGAAGGGACCTGGTACGTCTGGATCGTGGACGATGCCGGCCGGCGCATCAGCGAGATGGCGATGGTGCACACCGACGGCGTGGCGGAGCCAGGGAAGTGCCAGAAGGCCATTGTGGACTTTGACACGAACTGAACCCGGCCATGCCGGAGCGCCTGTCCTGGTGCTTGGCCGGGCGCATAACTCTGCGCGCCCCATCGGGCATCCACGTAAGGCAAGGAGGGCCTCAAGGCGCGCGTTTCCCAACTCCCACCCTCCCCCTGCACGCCTGCGGCGTGCAGCCCCTTCCTTCCCGCAGCGGGAGGGAAGAGGCCAGGGGATGGGAGAGGTGTGCCCGCGGGCAGGTTGGGCAAGGGAGCCCAACCTGCTTTCACATCGGGGTCGTGAAGCGATGAAGGTGCTGGCCATCAGCGACGAGGAAGAACGCTCCCTGTACAGCCCCTCCATACGCGAGAGGTTCGGCGATGTAGCCCTGGTGCTCTCCTGCGGCGACCTGCGCCCGGAGTACCTGGAGTACATCGTCACCATGCTCAACGTGCCCCTCTGCTACGTGCGGGGGAACCACGACTACGAGTTCGGGCGGCGGCTCCGCTGGCCGGGCGGGTGCGAGAACGTCCACCGGCGCACGGTGTACGTCGCCGGGCTCCTCGTGGGCGGCCTGGAGGGGAGCGTGGGAAATCGCCCTGAGCGGGTCCACTACTCCCAGGGGGACATGTACCTGCAGATGGCGTGCATGGTCCCCCGGCTCCTCTGGAACCGGCTGCGGTATGGCCGCTACTTGGACATCCTGATCACCCACGCGCCGCCCTACGGCATCCACGCCCTGCCAGACCCCGCCCATCAGGGCTTCAGGGCCTTCCTCACCTTCATGGACTGGTTCCGGCCCCGGTTCCTGGTGCACGGACACTGCATCTCGTACCATCCCGGGTACCCCCGGCGCACCCGCTACCGCGAAACGGAAGTGGTCAACGCCTTCGGCCACCAGGTGCTGGAACTCTGAGCCCCCCAGAGGACGGTGGTGGGCACCCCACCCGGCCCCCCGGGACGCGAGGGGGCCAGGGCTCTCTGGCTATGGCCCCCCGCGGCTATGGGAGAAACGGCTCGCGTCACAGGGCGGCCAGCATCCGCACTGCCGCGGTCGCCCAGTTGATAAACGGCTGTGGGTACAGGCCGATGAGGAGCGTCATGGCCGTGGCGACGGCCAGGGCCCATGCGATGGGCCGGGGCACGGCCACCGCCGCCGCCCCCTCCCCGGCCGGCACGAAGAACATGTACCGCACCACGTTCAAATAGTAGAAGGCCGCCACCACGCTGTTGAGGATGGCCACCACCGCCAGGGCGTAGAACTGCACCTGGATGGCTGCAGCGAAGACGAAGAGCTTCCCCACGAAGCCCCCCGTCGCCGGGATGCCGGTCAGGGAGAGGAGGAACACGAGGAGCGTCCCCGCCAGGACCGGCGACCGCCGCACCAGCCCGGCGTAGTCCGCGATCTCGTTGGAGCCGGTGCCAGCCTCAAAGGCGATGACCCCCAGGAATGCCCCCACGTTGGTGAAGAGGTAAGCGAAGAGGTACAGCAGCACCCCGTTCACGCCGTTGAACCGGCTCTCCGCGCCCAGGGCGATGCAGGCCAGGCCGATGACGATGTACCCTGCCTGGGCGATGCTGGAATAGGCCAGCATCCGCTTGATGTTGGTCTGCCGCAGGGCCACCAGGTTCCCCAAGGTCATGCTGACCATGCTCACCCCGGCCAGCACCGCCACCCAGTCCACCTGGAACTGGGGCAGAGCCGTCAGGAAGGTCCGCATGAGCACAGCAAAGCCCGTGGCCTTGGAGGCCGAGGCCAGGAAGGCGGTGACGGGCGTCGGCGCGCCCTCGTAGGTGTCGGGGGCCCACTGGTGGAAGGGGACCAGCGCGATCTTGAAGCCGAAGCCGGTCAGGAGGAGGACGATGGCCGGGTACCCCAGCCAGGCCAGCGAGGGCTCCAGACCCACGCCGAAGGTCTGGGCGATCTCCCGCATGTCCAAGCTGCCCGTCGCCCCGTAGAGGAGCGACATGCCGTAGAGCATCACCCCCGAGGCGATGGCCCCGTAGAGGAAGTACTTCAGCGCGGCTTCGCTGGACTTGCGGTCCTCCCGGAAGAAGCCGGCCAGGACGTAGGAGGTGATGCTCAGGAATTCCATGGCCAGGTAGAGCATCAGGAGGTTGGTCGCCCCCACGGCCAGGGTGATGGCCAGGGCAGCGAAGGTGAGGAGCATGTAGAACTCGCCGGTCCAGGGCGTGCGCCCGCGCAGGTAGTCCACGGCGGAGAGGACCACCAGGCCCACCCCCACCACGGCCAGCACCTGGAAGAAGACGGCGAAGGGGTCCACGGCGAGCATCCCCCAGAGGAGGGACTGCTCCTCCCCCCAGAGGGCCAGGGAGCAGACCAGGACCACCACGAGCCCC
>JBMFPD010000368.1:0-2740 GCA_049969295.1 Anaerolineae bacterium
CGTTCTTCCTGGGAGGGCGGGCGCTCCCCCTCTGCGCCCGCTGCACGGGGACCTTCCTCGGGGCGACGGTGAGCCTCCTCGCGGCGGCCTGGCGGGGCCGGGGCCGCAGCGGCAGCCTCCCCCCTGCAGGGATCCTGGGCGTGCTGGTCCTTTCCATCGCCGTCTGGGCCGTGGACGGCCTGAACTCGTTCCTCTCCCTTTTCCCCAACCTGCCCTCCCTCTACGCGCCGAGCAACCTCCTGCGCCTTGCGACGGGCCTCCTCAACGGGGTCGCCCTGACCAACCTGGCCCTGCCGGTCGCCAATCTGACCCTCTGGGAGGTTCCCTGCCCGGAGCCTCCCCTGCGGACCTGGGGGGAACTTGCAAGTCTGTGGGCTGTGCTGGGGGTGTGCGGAGCCCTGGTAGCCTGGGGACCAGGGCCCCTCTACGGCCCGGTGGCTTTCTGGAGCATCCTGGGGGTCGTGGCCCTGCTGACCCTGGTCAACTCGGTCATCGCCGCCGTGGTCCTGGGCCGGGAGGGAAAGGCCCGGACGCTCCAGGATCTGACCCTCCCTCTGGCCCTGGGGTTCCTCCTGACCTGCGGGGAGGTGGCGGGGATCGTCACCCTGAGGACCTGGCTGGAAGCACGCCTCGGCCTCCTGAGGTGAGGCCGAGTTCGTCTGGGACCAGGGCTGACTCGTTGATATGTTCCATTGAAGGTCGGGCGGCACCCCCTTCCCTCCCCGACGCGGGGAGGGAAAGGGGTAGGGGGATGGGAGAGGCCGGTCTTCCCGCGTCCCCGACTCACCAACACAAGATGCAACCGCAACTGGGACCGCGGCATTTGACGAGATGGCCGCCTCCGTGTATAATAGGCCCAGATTCCTCGGTAGCTCAACTGGCAGAGCGACCGGCTGTTAACCGGTTGGCTGGAGGTTCGAGTCCTCCCCGAGGAGTGCCAGGGCCCGACCCCAGGGGTCGGGCCTTTTGCGTCGGGGCCAGAGGGCTCACGCCGCGGGTCGCTCCAGCAGTTCCGGCCAGACGGGGAGGAACATGAACCACTGGTCGGGCGTCTCGCGGATCCACCTTTCCAGGATGGACAGGACCCGCTCCGCCAGGCCCCGCACACCCTCCCTTCGGTCCCCTTCGCGGACCGGCTCCAGGGGGGGCTCTACCCGCAGGACGTACCCCTGCCCTTCCCGGTGCTGGACGCCGACGGCCATGAGCCAGGCGCCGGTCATCAGGGCCAGGCGCACGTGCCCTGTGGGCAGGAGGGCGGGACGCCCGAAGAAGCGCAATGGTTCGCGCCCGGGCCCGAAGGGGTAATCCACCCCGGTGAAGACCATGCCCCCTCCCTTCAGCCGCTGGACCGCCTGGCGAATAGCTGTCTCAGTGATGGGCGTCACCTCCACCCCTGCCTCCTGCCGCAGCCGGTTGAGGAGTTGGAAGCCCGGGGGCGGGTCTGCCACGCTCAGGGCCTGCAGGTGCAACCCCCGCGCCGTGAGGGAGAGCGCGGCCAGGTCAAAGTTGCCCATGTGGGCTGTCACCATCATCACGCCCCGGCCTTCCGCCCGGGCCTGTTCCAGCGTCTCCCAGAAGAGGTCCGGCACCTGGAGGAGGCCCGAGAGCACCTCCGGTGGCTGGCCCACGGCGCGGAAGTACTCGTAGTACGAGCAGCCAGCGCGGAACAGGGTGCGGCGGACCATGGCGTGCAGAACCTCTGCTGGCGTCTCCAGCCCGAGGACCTGTCGCAGGTTGGCGTGGAGGTTCCAGTACATGCGGGGACGCACCCAGGACAGGAACGACGCCGCGAACCGAGCCAGGCCATAGCCCCCTCGGGGAGGGAGGTGCTGAGAGAGGAAAAGCCCGAGGCGGATCGCCCGCGCGCTCCCAAAGAGGTTCTTCGCGTCCCGCATGGCATCCCTCAAGCGTGCGTTCAGAGGCCCCTGTCGTCCTGGCCGCGGCGGGAGAGGAGCGGCCAGCCGTCCACCAGGACCGGAATGCCCCGCAAGAGGCACAGGGCCACGGCCAGCCAGGAGGCTGCCTGGGCCAGGACCCAGGCCCAGTGGGCGCCGGCGGTGTGGGAGGTCTCCTGCATGGCCAGGGTGAAGGCCAGCAGGGAGAACGCCACCCCCTTGACCACGCCATAGGGCGTCCGCAGAGCGGGAGAGGCCACCAACTTGCGGGCCCACCCCGCGCGGACCATGTCAAAGGGCTTCACGCCGGCCTGTACCCCGACGCTGCGGAAGGCATCCACGAGAGCGCCGCGGATGATGACGATGACAGGGATGGCCAGAGGAATCAGGTCCAGATCGGCGAAGGCGACCCAGAAGACGATCTCCACAGCGCGGTCCACGGCGATGTCCAGAGTGCTGCCCAGGAGGGAAGTTTCCCGGCGCCGCCGCGCCACGATGCCATCCAGGGTGTCCATCAGGATGAGGAAAATGATGAGCGGGACGCAGGCAAAGCGTGCCGCGGTGTTGCCGAAGTAGAGGAGCAGGAGGATCCCCACCAGGAAGGGGATCCTGAACAACGTGATAGCGTTGGCCATGCGCACGCCTCCGAAAAAACCCTCTTGGCCACGGGTATACATTTCGGCCTTCCCATTATACCTGATAACCCCATTTCAGACCAAGGAGAGCGGTCAATTGTTGCGGTTGCATCTTGTGTTGGTGAGTCGGGGACGCGGGAAGACCAACCTCTCCCATCCCCCCACCCCCTTCCCTCCCCGCATCGGCTTAGACCGTAGGGCACGCCTCCT
>JBMFPD010000369.1:0-2735 GCA_049969295.1 Anaerolineae bacterium
ACCGGCCCGATGGCGTAGCCAGTGGTCCAGGTCAGGCCGAAGAAGGCCATATACCGTCCCCGGAGGTCCGCCGGGGCCAGGTCGGCGGCGACGGCGTTGGCGATGGGCACGCTGATCATCTCGCCGAAGGTCACGAGGACCATGCTCCCCAGGAACCAGGGGAAGCCGCGGGCCAGGGCTACAGACCCCACCCCGAGGCCGTACAGGGCCGCGCCCAGGGCCATCATGCGCAGCCGGGGGCGCCGCTCAGCCCAGCGGCTCACGCTGTACTGGAGGAGGGCCACCAGGCCGGCGTTGGTGGTCATCACCCATCCGAAGTAGCGCTCCGCCAGGCCGAAGTCCTCCTTCATGTGCACGGGCAGGATCATGGTCATCTGGGAGTAGGGGAGTTCGGCGGCCACGGCCAGGGCGCAGAAGAGGAGGAACGGCCCGTTCCGCAGGACGTGGAGGAACCCGCCCGGCCCCTCGCGCGCCTGAGCCAGCAGGTCCGCATCCCGGGGCTTGGTCTCGTATGTCCCCCAGAAGACGATGGCCCCGTAGAGGAGGCTGGCCAGCGCGCTGAGGGTGAAGAGAAGCAGGTACGACTTGCCGGCGATGAGGCCGCCCAGGGCCGGCCCCAACGCGTAGCCGAAGTTGTTGGTGATGCGCAGAAGGCCGTAGGCCCGGGTGCGTCCCTCAGGCCCCACCAGGTCCGCTACCATGGCGCTTGCCGCCGGCCCGTAGGCTGAACCGGTGATCCCGGCCGCCAGGGCGAGGATGAGGAAGGTCGGCAGCGTCCCCGCCAGGCCGAACCCCAGGGTCGTCAGGCCACCGGCCAGGAGGCTCAGGACCATCATCCGCCGGCGTCCCACCCGGTCCGCCAGTTCCCCTCCGATCAACTGTCCGGGGAACGCCGCCAGGGACCAGACGGTGGCGATGAGCCCCACCGTGGTCATGGGGGCGCCCAGCCTCTGCCGCAGGTAGAGGGAGAGGAAAGGGAAGACCAACCCTGCCCCGAGGGAGTTGATGATAGAGCCGAAGAAGAGGACCCAAAACGGCCGCGGGAACGCGGCCACCTCGCGCTGCAAACGTTGCATGCGCGCTCCCTTTCACGGAAGGGTTGTGTGGCCTGGGGCACCACGAGCCGCGAAGGCCTTGAGGGGTCGGTGGTCAGAATCGGGTGCTCTACCCCCACCTCAGCCACCGGTAGGAGCACAGCGCCGCTGTGCCCCTACTCCTCGCCCCTCAGAAAACCATCCCCTTAAGAACCGGGGCGGTCCAGCGCTAGGTCCCAGCGCGCTGCCCCCGCACCTCGCCCAGGGCACCCTCCAGCCAGGCCAGCCAGGCATCCAGCCCCTCGCCCGTCTTGCAGGAGAGGGGGAAGAAGGCCACCCCGGGGTTCAGGACCTCCACGCCACGGCGGAAGCGGTCCACGCTGAACTCCAGGTAGGGGAGGAGGTCCATCTTGTTCAGGACCAGGGCGTGGATGCCTCTGTAGATGCTGGGGTACTTGTAGGGCTTGTCGTCGCCCTCCGGCACACTGGCGATGACCGCGCTCCGCTGGGCCCCCAGCGGGAAGGCCGCCGGGCAGACCAGGTTCCCCACGTTCTCTATGATGATGAGGTCCAGACGGTCCAGGGGGAGCTTGTCCAGGGCCTCCCGGACCATCTGCGCTTCCAGGTGGCAGCCGCCGCCGGTGTTGATCTGCACGGCGGGGATGCCCATGCCGGCCAGGAGGTCCGCGTCCAGGGTCCCGGCCAGGTCTCCCTCAATGGCGCCCAGGCGCAGCCGCCCGGCCAGGGCCTCTACCGTGCGGCGGATGAGGCTGGTCTTGCCCGCGCCGGGCGAAGCCATCAGGTTCACCGCCAGGATGCCCCGGGCGTCCAGGAGGCGACGGTTCTCCTCCGCCAGGCGGTCGTTGGCGCTCAAGATGCGCTCCACCACGGGCACGCGTGTTCCTGTTGTCCCTTCCATCCTCTCTCACTCCTTGCCCAGATAGCGTGCCGCAAGGCGCGCCGCTGCGCCCTTGCTCTCCTCAGCATGCCATGCCTTCAAGAATTCCCGTGGCCCAGCACTACTCCACCTCTATGCTCTCCACCAGGAACTGGTCCCCGTTGACCACTCTCACCTGGGCCGAGCCGCAGGCCGGGCAGAGCCAGTCCTCCTGGCCCAGGGGGAAGGTCACGCCGCAGGCCAGGCAGCGGAGTTCCGCTGGCACCCGCTGGAAGCAGAGTTCCGCGCCCTCGGCCAGGGTCCCCTCGGCGATGAGGTCCCAGTAGAACTGCACCGAGTCGCCAAGGATGCTGGAGAGTTCTCCCAAGAGGAGGTTCACCCGCACCACCCGCCGCGCGCCGGCCCGCTGGGCGTGGTCCAGCACGATGCGGAGCACGCTTTCGGTGACCGGGAGTTCGTGCATCAGGCCGCCCCGCGGAACAGGGTGTCCAGGATCATGCCCAGGAAGAGCAGGAACAGGTGGGGGCTGGAGATCTTGAACATGAGCCAGGCGTTCCGGGGCGTGGGCCGCAGGAGGAGGTAGAGTTGCCCCAGGATGACCACCGTCCCGGAGATGAGGGCCACCCAGAGGTAGCCCGGCCCGAAGCCCCCCACCTTGTACAGGGCAAGGGATGTAGCGAACGTGAGCCCCTGGGCCACGGCGATGATGGCCACCGACCGCCGCACGCTGTGCACCACAGGCAGCATGGGCACGCCGGCCCGGGCGTAGTCGTCCCGGTAGCGGATGGCCAGGCTCCAGATAT
>JBMFPD010000370.1:0-2725 GCA_049969295.1 Anaerolineae bacterium
GCGCGCTACTCGCCCAGTTGCAGCATGACCAAGGTCTTCGGCTACGTCTACGATGAGTTCGGCGACCCGGTGGCTGGCATCCTCGTCAAACTGTGGAACGACTGGGGCTACACCGCGCCCCTCGTCCAGAGCGATGGCCCCACCGGCCCCAACGGGGCGGGCTACTACGAGGTCTACCTGGACAACAAGCCCAAGGAGGGCGTCTGGCACTTGGCCCTGGTGGACCCGGTGGACGGGCACCTCATCTCCGAGGTGGCGACGGTGAAGACCACGGCCGAACCGTGTGAGGTGGGGAGCACCGGCCGGCAGGTGGTGCAGGTGAACTGGGTCCGGGTGGGCCGCTGATCCGCCCGCCCGCCGCAGCCCTCCCCATCCCGCAGGGCCGGCTCATCCTCCCAGAACCCTGACAACCTTCCGGCGCGGCAGGCGTAGGGCACGCCTCCTGGCGTGCCCTTTAGCCTTCGGAGGCGCGGTTACGGCCCCTTCTGCAAGAACAACTCAGGGTCAAGCAGGGCACGCCTTCTGGCGTGCCTTTTAAACTCAGCCCTGCCACATCCTGAACCACTGATTGCCCCCTTGCTCAACATGGGGTATAATACCCCATCCAGCGAAGGCGCTCTCGCCATGCCGACTTCCACGGAGGGGATGGTGGCCGAAGCACGCGCGCTCATCACCGGCATAAACGGTTTTGTGGGAAGCCACCTGGCCGAATACCTTCTCGCCCATACCGATTGGCACATCTGCGGCACTGTTTACGGCCGACTGGACAACATCGCTGAGATCCGCGACCAACTGACCCTGTTCCCGGCCGAACTCTCCCGCGAACAGGTGGTGGATTACATCCTGGAGGAGACCAGGCCCCACTACGTCTTCCACCTGGCTGCCCAGCCGGTCCCTTCCGCCTCCCGTGTGGACCCGTGGTTCACCCTGGAGAACAACATCCGCCTGCAACTGAACCTTCTGGAGGGGATCGTCCGCCTGGGCCTGCAGCCCAGGGTCCTGGTGGTGGGGTCCAGCGAGGAATACGGCGCCGTACACCCCTCTGACCTCCCTGTGGATGAAGAGACGCCCCTCCGTCCCCTCAACGCCTACGGGCTGAGCAAGATCGCCCAGGACTTCATGGGCCTGCAGTACTACCTGAGCCACGGGTTGCCCATCATCCGGGTGCGCCCCTTCAACCACATCGGCCCCCGCCAGCGGCCGGGGTTCGTCGCCGCTGACTTCGCCCGTCAGATCGCCGCGGCGGAGGCTGGCTTGCAGGAACCGGTCGTCTCCGTAGGCAACCTGGACGTGAGCCGGGACTTCAGCGACGTGCGGGATGTGGTCCGTGCCTACCACGCCCTGATGCTCCAGGGGCAGCCAGGCGAAGTGTACAATGTGGGTTCGGGAGAGGCCCACTCGGTGCGGGAACTCCTGGACCTGCTCCTGAGCCTGAGCGACCGCCCCATTGAAGTGCGCCAGGACCCAGCCAGGGTGCGCCCCACCGAGGTGCCCTGTCTCGTCTGCGACGCATCCAAACTGCGCCGCGCCACCCAATGGGAGCCCCGGATCCCCTTCGCCCAGAGCCTCCGCGATGTGCTGGACTACTGGCGCGCCCAGATGGCGCGGGAGACTGCTCAGGCCCGAGAAACTCGCTCCGGAGGATGACCACAGTATGTCCAAGCGGAGAGCCTTGATCACCGGCGTGACCGGACAGGACGGCTCCTACCTCGCCGAATTCCTGCTGGAGAAAGGGTACGAAGTCATCGGCATGGTGCGGCGCACCAGCACCGTGAACTTCGACCGCATCCGCCACATCCAGAACGACATCACCCTGGTCCAGGGCGACCTTCTGGACCAGATCTCCCTCATTGACATCCTGCGGGAGTACCGCCCCCACGAGGTCTACAACCTGGCTGCCCAGTCCTTCGTGCCCACGTCCTTCAAACAGCCCGTGCTCACCGGGGAGTTCACCGCCCTCGGCGTCACCCGCATTCTGGATGCCATCCGCCTGGTGGATCCCACCATCCGCTTCTACCAGGCCTCCAGTTCCGAGATGTTCGGCAAGGTGCGCGAGGTGCCCCAGAACGAGCACACACCCTTCTACCCGCGGAGCCCCTACGGGGTGGCCAAGGTCTACGGGCACTGGATCACGGTCAACTACCGGGAGAGTTACGGCCTCTTCGCCTGCTCCGGCATCCTCTTCAACCACGAGAGCCCGCGCCGGGGCCTGGAGTTCGTCACCCGCAAGGTCACCCATGGGGCGGCCCGCATCAAACTGGGCCTGGCCGACGAACTGCGCCTGGGGAACCTGGACGCCCGCCGCGACTGGGGCTACGCCGTGGATTACGTCCGTGCCATGTGGCTCATGCTCCAGCAGGACGAGCCGGACGACTACGTCATCGCCACCGGGGAGACCCACTCGGTGCGGGAACTGTGCGAGGTGGCCTTCAGTTACCTGGGCCTGGACTACCGGGACTACGTGAAGGTGGACCCGCGCTTCTTCCGTCCCGCCGAGGTGGACCTCCTGGTGGGGGACGCCAGCAAGGCCCGCGCCAAACTGGGCTGGGCCCCCACCGTCACCTTTGAGGAACTCATCCACCTCATGGTGGATGCCGATATGAAACTCCTGCAGGAGGGCAAGGACCCCCTGTAGGCCTCTTCGGGCAGGAGGTGGGAATCCGCTTGCGGTTGCATCTTGTGTTGGTGAGTCGGGGACGCGGGAAGACCGACCTCTCCCATCCCC
>JBMFPD010000371.1:0-2665 GCA_049969295.1 Anaerolineae bacterium
CAGACCGTAGGTCACGCTTGCAGCGTGACTTCTTTGGCACGCCGCAGGCGTGCCCTACCGGTTGCCGAGACCACCAACACAAGATGCAACCGCAAAGAAAGGTCATCACAGTCCGCCGCGCCAGGAGGCTGTCGGAGTTCTACAAGAATGAGTCAGCCCTGGGGGGCTGTCGGCGGGTTAGGGGAGCGGATTGCACGGATTGGCAGTGCCCGCTCGCGTGGATGGCGTTGGCGAGGACATCCCCCGTACCCGGCCCTTGCCGCTGAACGTCCCTCACCCTTTGACCAACCCGCCGTTCCGGGCTATACTCCGGGCCAGGAGGGGTGCGGTGAAGGTCTACCTGTCCTTCGTAGGCTGCAAACTGAACCTGGCGGAGATGGAGGCCCTCGGGCGGGAGCTGCAGGCCCTGGGTGCGGACCTGGTGGAAACCCCCGGGGAAGCCGACCTCTGCATCTTCAACTCCTGCACCGTGACGGCCACCGCCGCGGGGAAGTCCCGGCGGCAGGTGCGCCAGTTGGTGCGGCAGGCTCCCCGCGCCCAGATCGTGGTCACCGGGTGCCACGCCACCCAGGCCCCGGAGGAACTGGCAGCCCTCTCGCCGCAGGTCGTCGTGGTGCCCAACCCGCGCAAAGGGGAGATCCTGGCCTACGTCCGCAGCCTGATGGGCATGGACAGGGCCACCCGTCCCGGGAGGCCGCGCCGTCTCCGCACGCGGGCCTTCGTCAAGATCCAGGACGGTTGCGACAACCTCTGCACCTACTGCGTGGTGCGCATCGCCCGGGGGCCTCAGCGCAGCCGCCCTCCGGAGGAGGTGTTGCGGGAGGTGCGCGAGCGCGTGGCCGAGGGGGTCCTGGAGGTGGTCCTCACCGGCGTGCATGTGGGGGCCTACGGGCGGGACCTGGGAACGGACCTCGTGGCGCTGGTGCGGCGCATCCTGGCGGAGACAGAGGTCCGGCGGCTGCGCCTTTCTTCCATTGAGCCCCATGACCTGCAGCCGGCCTTCTTCGCCCTGTGGGAGGACCCGCGCCTCTGTCCCCACCTACACCTTCCCCTCCAGAGCGGGAGCGATGCGGTCCTGCGCCGCATGGGCCGGCGCTACACGGCAGGCCAGTTTGCCGCCTGGGTGGAGGAAGCCAGGGCCGCCATCCGCGACCTCGCCGTCACCACGGACGTCATCGTGGGCTTCCCCGCTGAGACGGAGGAGGAGTTCAGGGAGACCGTGGCCTTCGTGGAAGCGATGGGGTTTGCCCGGGTGCACATCTTCCCCTTCTCGGCCCGGCCGGGCACCCCGGCCGCGGCCATGCCAGGCCGTGTCCCGCCCCAGGTGGTGCGGGAGCGGCACCGTGCCCTCAGCCAGGTGGCTGCGGAGGGGGCGCGGCGTTTCGCCCGCCAGTTCCTGGGCCGGACGATGGAGGTCCTCTTTGAGCAGCGCAGGGAGGCGGAAGGCCAGGGCCTTCCGCTGTGGACCGGCCTCACGGGGAACTACCTGCGGGTGGGAGCCGTGAGCGGGGAGGACCTGCACAACCGGATCCGCCCTGTGCGGTTGAGGGAGGTCCTGGAGGACGACCTTCTCCTGGGGGAGGTGGAAGAGGCCCTGCCAGAGGCGCGGACCAGCCCCGTGGGGAAGGGGTAGGCAATGGTCCAGCAGCCGCCTTTCGTGCGGGAGGCCCTGCTGCAAGAGCGGGCCGGCGACAAGGTCCGCTGCTTGACCTGCGAACGGCGCTGCCTGCTGGCAGAGGGGCAGCAGGGCTGGTGCCGCACCCGGGAGCACCGCGGCGGCCGCCTCGTCACACTGACCTACGGGCTTGTCTCCTCCCTCTCCGCCAACCCTATTGAGAAGAAGCCCCTGTACCACTTTCACCCCGGCTCCGTGGCCCTGACGGTGGGGTCGTACTCGTGCAACTTTGCCTGCCCCTGGTGCCAGAACTGGGAGATCAGCAAGCAGGTGCGCGAGGCCGGGAGGTTCCTCGGCCCGGAGGCCTTTGTGCGGATGGCCCTGGATTGGGGCTGCCAGGGGACCTCGGTGAGCCTGAACGAGCCGACCCTCTCGTTGGAATGGGCCCTGGACCTCTTCCCACTGGCGCGGGAAGCCGGGCTCTACAACACCTTCGTGACCAACGGTTACATGACCGGGGAGGCGCTCCAGCTTCTCATCGCCCACGGCCTGGACGCGATGAACGTGGACGTCAAGGGAGATGCAGAGGCCGTGCGGCAGTACTGCGGGGCCGATGTGGAGGTGGTCTGGCGGAACTGCCGCCTGGCCCGTGCCTCTGGCGTCTGGGTGGAGGTGACGACCCTGGTCATCCCCGGCGTCAACGATGCCGAGCCGGTCCTGCGGGGGATCGCCCGGCGCATCGTCCGCGACCTGGGTCCGGAGACGCCCTGGCACGTGAACCGGTACTGGCCCGCCTACCAGTTCCATGCAGGGCCGACCCCCCTTGGAACCCTGGAGAAGGCCTGGCAGTGGGGGCGAGAGGAGGGGCTGCACTACGTGTACGTGGGCAACGTGGGCGTCCACAGGGCGGTGCACACCTGGTGCCCCCGGTGCGGCGCGCTGCTGGTGGAGCGGCGCGTGTTGGGCGTGCGGCGTTCCTTCCTGGTGGAGGGGCGGTGCCCTGCCTGCGGGCACCTGGTGCCCCTCATCGGCAGCATCTACGCGGAAAGC
>JBMFPD010000372.1:0-2665 GCA_049969295.1 Anaerolineae bacterium
GCCAGCAGGGCGGCGACCCCTTCCGGCATGCTCCGCGAGGGGACGACGCGCACGTTCTTCCTGGAGAGGGCCTGGGCTTGCTGCGCGGCAAGGAGGACGTTCGGGTTGTTGGGGAGGACGATGACGTCCTCCGTGCGCTGGCCCTCAATGGCCTGGAGGAGTTCCTCGGTGCTGGGGTTCATGGTCTGGCCCCCGGGGACGATGGCCGTGGCCCCCAGGCTCTGGAAGACCTGGACCATCCCCTCGCCCCGCGCCACCACGACGACCCCGATCCCTGTCTCCTGCTGGGGTTCCCGTGCCGCCGCAGGGTCGGGGCGCGGCGCGGTGGAGAGGGCCACCTGCTGATCCAGGTTCTCCACCACCACATCGCCGAGGACGCCCCACTGGGCGGCGTAACTGAGAGGGCGGCCTGGGTCTGGCGTGTGCAGGTGCACCTTGATGGTCCGCTCGTCACCCACCACCAGTACCGAATCTCCCATGGCCGAGATGGCCTCGCGGATGCGAAAGAGGTCCAGCGCGGTCCCCTGCAGGATGAACTGGACGTCGTAGCCGTAGCTCTGGCCACTGGTGGCGGGCCCCGACCCGCGCACGGGCTCGGCGGACATCGGGCTGGCCCGGCCTTGCACTCCCTGTAGTTGTCTCAACATCCCCTCCAGAATGATGGCGAGACCTTTCCCCCCGGCGTCCACCACGCCCGCTTCTGCCAGGACGGGCAGCAGCCTGGGCGTCTGCTCCACGGACCTGCGGGCCGCCTCCACCACGCGCTCCAGAGCAAGGCGCAGGTCGTTGGTCTCGCGGGCAGCGGTCTCGGCCGCTGCGGCGATGTCCCTGGATACGGTGAGGATGGTCCCCTCCACCGGTTTGATGACCCCTTTGTAGGCTGTGGCACTGGCCTCCCGCAGCGCCTCGGCGAACTGGGAAACCTCGAAGGCCTCCAGCCCTTCCAGGCGGCGGGCGAACCCCCGGAGGATCTGAGAGAGGATCACGCCGGAGTTGCCCCGCGCCCCCATCAACGCGCCGTAGGCCAGGGCGTGGGCCACTTGCCCCACGCTCTGCTCCGAGGAGTTGGAAGCCTCCTTCCAGGCGGAACGCAGGGTGAGGAGCATGTTGGTCCCCGTATCCCCGTCTGGAACAGGGAAGACGTTCAGCGCGTTGATGGCCCCTGCGTGCTCCTCCAGCCAGGCCAGCGCTGCTTGGATCCATTGCTTCAACATGGGGCCGTCGCACCGCAGGACCGCTCCTGCAGCGGCTGTGCCAGCGTGTCCTCCTCCCACTTCCGACTCATCCTCCGGGCTCATGCCCCCCAATGGGGCACGTATATCGTCCAATGCACCCCTCCGAACCGCCTTGCCCAGCGCCTGGGTCAGCGTCCTCCAGGCTCTCCTTCGCTCACCCGCAGCCCCTGGACGTGGACGTTGACGGCGTGCACGGGGACCCCCACCTGCTGCTCCACAGCGAACTTGACGACGCTCTTCACGTTCTCTGCCACGGTGACAATGCGCATCCCATACTCCAGGACCACGTACAGGTCAATGATGATGCGGTCGTCCACCACGCGGACTTCCACCCCGCGCCGGGAGCTATCCCCCTGGAGGATCTCCACCAGACCGTCGGTCAGGGTCCGCGAGGCCATGCCCACCACACCGTAGCAGGTCAACACTGCCTGGCTGACGATGCTGGCGATGGCCTCCGGGGTGATCTCTATCCTGCCTGGCACGCTAAGGCTCTGTTCTTCTGTCATCGGCTTGCGTCTCTTGTCATCACGAACACCGCTGGGCCTGTCGGGTTGCAAGAATAGGTCACCTGTGGTAAGATGGCTCCGCTCTGGAGGCAGCCTCTCCACGGCGATCTCACAGGTGTGTAAAGGAGTTAGGTGAAATGGCGACTTGCGCACTGTGCGGCCGGAAGCCGCAGTTCGGCCACAACGTGAGCCACTCAAACCTCAAGACCAAGCGGCGCTGGAACCTGAACGTCCAGAAAAGAACCCTCCTTCTGAATGGGCGCCGCCAGCGCGTCTTCGTCTGCGCCCGGTGCCTCAAGACCCTGAACAAGGAAAAGTGAGGCCCCGGCGGCGCGGGGAGCTCCCTCCGCCCTTGGAGGCCAGTGGCCGGCAGGCTACTGGCCTTTTTGTGCTTCCGCCGCCTCCGCTGCCCGCCGCAGGCGGGCGATGGCCGCAGCAATCCCCTCCTCGGCCCCGAACACGGCCGACCCTGCCACCAACACATTGGCCCCGGCCCGGACCACCGGCGGGGCCGTCTCCGGTGTGATGCCGCCATCCACCTCCAGGTCCACGGCAAGGCCCTGTTCCCGAATGCGCTGGGCCAGGCGGCGGACCTTGCCCAACGTCCCCGGGATAAAAGGCTGCCCCCCGAAGCCAGGGTTCACCGTCATCAGGAGGACTTGATCCACCTCCGGGAGGATTTCGTCCAGAAAGCACAAAGGCGTGGCTGGGTTCAGCACCACGCCCGCCCGCAGGCCCAGGTCCCGGATGCGCTGCACGGCCCGGTGCAGGTGGACCGCTGCCTCCACCTGGATCAGGAGGGTGGTGGCCCCTGCTCGGGCAAAGGCCTCTAGGTGCCTCTCCGGCTCCACCACCATGAGGTGCACGTCCAGCGGCAGGGACGTCACCCTCCGCACGGCCGAGACCACCACTGGCCCCACCGTG
>JBMFPD010000373.1:0-2664 GCA_049969295.1 Anaerolineae bacterium
CCCAGGAGGTCGGGGCGCCGCTCCCACGTCCGCCGCAGGGACTGCTGCCGCCGCCAGCGGACGATGGCGGCGTGGTTCCCGGAAAGGAGGACCTCCGGCACCCCGACGCCCCGGAAGACGGCCGGACGGGTGTAGTGCGGGTACTCCAGGAGGCCCTCGGCGAAGGAATCCTCAAAGGTGGCCCCCGGGTCCCCCAGCGCCCCGGGGACAAGGCGCGTCACAACGTCCACCAGGACCATGGCCGCGAATTCGCCCCCGCTCAGGACGTAGTCGCCGATGGAGACCTCATCCGTCACCAGAAACTCGCGCACCCGCTCGTCCACCCCCTCGTAGCGGCCGCAGATGAGGACGATCCTCCGCCGGCGCGCCAGGTCCCGCGCCAGGGCCTGGGTCAACACCTTCCCCTGCGGGCTGAGGAGGACCACCGCCACCCCCTCCGCCCGGAGGCGGTTCGGGAGGTCCGCCGTCCGCAGGTCTTCCGCGGGCTCCAGGCTGAGGATGTCCTCCACGGCGGCGAAGATGGGCTCCGGCTTCATGACCATGCCGCCTCCGCCGCCGTAAGGGGCATCGTCGGTCACCTGGTGGCGGCCCACGCCGTAGGTGCGGAGGGAGTGCACCCGCACCTGGACGAGCCCGGCCTCCACCGCCCGGCGGATGATGCCGGCGCGGAACGCCCCTTCAAACATCTCGGGGAAGAGGGTGAGGATGTCAAACTCCAGCGGCACAGGGCGCTTCCCTCCTCGCGTCTCAGTCCAGCGGCATTCTATCACAGGGGCGGGGGCGGGGCAAGGAGGAACTCCACATGCCGCGGTTCTCCTTCGCCGAACCCCCTCGGGTTTTTTGCCCTTGCTGCACCCCCGCGCTATAATGGGCCTGGAGTATCGCGAATCTTGCATTCTTGGTGCGGAAGAGGCGAGAGAGACCATGGCCATCGTCTTCCCCTTCACCGCCATCGTGGGCCAGGAGCGCATGAAGCGCGCCCTCATCCTGAACGCCATCAGCCCGCAGATCGGCGGTGTGCTCATCCGAGGGGAGCGGGGCACGGCCAAGTCCACCGCGGCCCGGGCCCTCGCTGCCCTCTTGCCCGAAATAGACGTCGTCGCCGACTGCCCCTTCCACTGCGACCCCCACAGCCCCGAGGGGATGTGCGACAACTGCCGCGAGCGGGTGGAACGGGGCGAAACCCTGCCCGTGGCGCGGCGGCGCATCCCTTTCGTGGACCTGCCGGTGAGCGCCACCGAGGACCGCGTGGTGGGCACCCTGGACATTGAACTGGCCATCCAGAAGGGAGAGCGACACTTTGAGCCGGGCGTCCTGGCCGCAGCCAACCGCGGCCTCCTCTACGTGGACGAGGTCAACCTGCTGGACGACCACGTGGTGGACCTCCTCCTGGACTCCGCGGCTATGGGGGTCAACGTGGTGGAGCGGGAGGGCATCTCCTTCCAGCACCCAGCCCGCTTCATCCTGGTGGGCACCATGAACCCGGAGGAAGGGGAACTGCGGCCTCAGCTCCTGGACCGGTTCGCCCTGTGCGTGGAGATCCGCGGCATCTCCGACCCAGAGGCCCGGGCGGAGATCGTCCAGCGGCACCTGGAGTTTGAGCGGGACCCGGCCGGCTTCCGCGCCCGGTGGGAGCCCAGCGAGCAGGCCCTCTCCCGGGAGATTGAGCGGGCCCGGGCCCTCCTCCCCCAGGTCCGCTACACCCGGGCCGACCTCTTCACCATCGCCCAGGTCACCACAGCCATGCAGGTGGATGGCCATCGGGCGGACATCGTCATCCTGAAGGCCGCGCTGGCCCACGCCGCCTTTGAGGGGCGCACCCAGATTGACGAACGGGATATCCTCCTGGCGGCGGAACTGGCCCTGCCCCACCGCCTCCGGCGCCAGCCCTTCCAGGAGGTGGTCCAGGAAACCCGCAACCTCCAGGAGATCGTGGAAGGGGCCCATCGGGAGAACCACGGGGGGAGCCAGGAACCGCCCTCCTCGGGCGGGCACGTGCCCCCACCCCCCATCCCGCCGGAGGGGAGCCCGGTGGGGGGCGGCGCGGACGATGCCACCACCCTGGCCCTCAAGGGGCACAAGGCCGAGCCCCTGGGCCAGCCCAACCCGCGCGAGGTGGACCTGCAGGTGCGCGCCGGGCGGACCTTCCGCCCGCGGCGTCTGGCCACCCCCCTGGACCGCCTGACCCGCCACCAGGCGGGCAAACGCTCCTTCACCCGCACGGACCGCAAGCGCGGCCGCTACATCCTGGCCTGCGTGCCCAAGGGCCCTTGCACTGACGTGGCCCTGGACGCCACCCTGCGACAGGCTTCGCCCTACCAGGTGCGCCGGCCCCACAACGGCCTCGCCGTGGCCGTCCGCAAGGAGGACCTGCGCCAGAAGGTGCGGGTGCGACGGGCCGGCAACCTCATCCTCTTCGTGGTGGACGCCAGTTGGTCCATGGCCGCCGCGGAGCGGATGGAGGCCACCAAGGGCGCGGTCCTCTCCCTCCTGATGGACGCCTACCAGAAGCGCGACCGGGTCGGGCTCATCGTCTTCCAGAAGGAAGGGGCGCGGGTGGTGCTCCAGCCCACCTCCAGTGTGGAGCGGGCCAAGCGGGTCCTGGAGCGCATCCCTGTGGGCGGCAAGACCCCCCTCTCCGCGGGCCTCCTCCTGGCCTACCAG
>JBMFPD010000374.1:0-2640 GCA_049969295.1 Anaerolineae bacterium
CCTCGACTCACCAACACAAGATGCAACTGCAGCCCGGCATGGGCAGGTTTGACTTCGCCCCCGTCTTCGCGTATATTTGACCCGGAAAGGACAGACGCCAGGAGGGTGGTGTGGACGGGTTCTTGTAGGGGCTGGCTTCTCCGTTCGCGCGAAGGGGGAACCACGGTGCGGTCCAGGAGCGTGGGCCGCAGCCGGCAAGGTGAAAGGATGGTATGTTGGAGAAGCTGGAACTTCTGGAGAAGCGGTACGAAGAACTGAATACCCTGATGGCTGACCCGGAGGTGGCCACCGACCACACCCGGCTCGCGGCCTATGCCAAAGAACAGGCGGAGATTGAGGAACTGGTCCAGACGTACCGGGCGTACAAGGCTACCGTCGCCGAACTGGAAGAAACCCGCAGCCTCCTGGAGGAGGCTGTGGACCGGGACCTGCGGGCTCTGGCGGAGGAGGAGGTGGACCGGCTGGCCGCCCGGCGGGATGCCCTGTACGAGCGCCTGAAGCGCCTCCTCATCCCCAGGGACCCCAACGACGAGCGCAACGTCATCATGGAGATCCGGGCCGGGGCCGGAGGCGAGGAAGCGGCCCTGTTCGCCGCAGACCTCTTCCGCATGTACAGTCGCTACGCTGAGCGTCAGGGTTGGGACGTGGAGGTCCTCAACACCAACCGCACCGGCATCGGCGGGTTCAAGGAGATCATCTTCCTGGTCAAGGGGAAGGGTGCGTACTCCCGCCTCAAGTACGAAAGCGGCGTCCACCGCGTCCAGCGGGTGCCGGTGACGGAGGCCAGCGGGCGCATCCACACCTCCACGGCCACTGTGGCTGTGCTGCCCGAGGTGGACGAGGTGGAGGTGGAGATAGACCCGGACGACCTGCGCATTGACGTCTTCCGGTCGCAGGGGCACGGGGGCCAGAGCGTCAACACCACTGACTCCGCCGTGCGCATCACCCACCTGCCCACGGGGCTGGTGGTCACCTGCCAGGACGAACGCTCCCAACTGCAGAACCGGGCGAGGGCCCTGGCGGTCCTGCGCGCCCGCCTTTACGAAATGGAAAGGGAACGGCAGCGGGCCGAACTGGACGCGGCCCGCCGCTCCCAGGTGGGCACGGGGGAACGGAGCGAGAAGATCCGCACCTACAACTTCCCCCAGAACCGGGTCACCGACCACCGGGTGGGCCTGACCCTGTACCAGTTGGAAAGCGTCCTGGATGGGGAGATAGACCCCTTTATAGAGGAACTGGCCGCAGCGGAGCAGGCCGAGAAACTGCGGGAACTGGGCGAGGCTGTGCCGGGTGGCTGATCCGGTCAGGGAGGCGGGCTCAGGGCCCTCGGGGCGGACGGTGGGCGAGGCCCTGCGGTGGGGCCGGGAGGTCCTCCGGGGGGCCGGGTGTGACAGCCCGGCCCTGGATGCCGAACTCCTGCTGGGCGAAGCATTGGGGTGGACGCGCGCCCGGGTCCTCGCGCACCAGGAAGCGGCCCTGCGCCCGGAGCAGGAGACGGCATATCGCCGTCTGGTGGCACGGCGGGCCCGGCGGGAGCCCCTGGCCTACATCCTCGGGCGGCGGGCCTTCTGGGGGATGGACCTCCGGGTGCGGCCCGGGGTGCTGATCCCCCGGCCAGAGACGGAACTCCTGGTGGAGCGGGCCGTGGCCTGGGCCCTGGAGCGGGGCGGTCGCGCCTGGAGCGGCACTGTGGTGGACGTGGGGACCGGCAGCGGAGCCGTGGCGGTGGCCCTGGCCCGGGAACTCCCTGAGGCGCGCCTCTGGGCCACCGACGCAAGCCCCGAGGCCCTCTGGGTGGCCCAGGAGAACGCCCGCCAGCAGGGGGTAGCACACCGCATCCGTTTCGCCCAGGGGGATTGGCTTGCCCCTGTGGAGGGCCCGGTGGACTGCATCGTCTCCAATCCTCCCTACATCCCCTCGGGGGAACTGGACCGGCTGGCGCCGGAAATCGCCCGGTACGAGCCCCGCGCCGCCCTGGACGGCGGGCCGGACGGCCTCGCCGCGTACCGGAGGCTCTTGCCCCAGGCGGCACGGGCCCTTTCGCCCACCGGGGCCCTCTTCCTGGAGGTCGGCCACGACCAGGCTGAGGCCGTGAGCGACCTCCTGCGCGGGCACTTCCCCGGCTGGAAGGTGGAGCGCTTCCGCGACCTGGGGGGGCACTGGCGGGTCGTGGCAGTGCGCTGCGGGAGGTGAGGGTCTGGGATGGCGCTAACCGGTTCTTGATGGTAGCGCGGTAGGGCACGCCTTCTGGCGTGCCGAAGGTATTACGCTGCAAGCGTAACCCCCCATGGCTTTGCGGATACCAGCGGCAGAAGGTGGATTTTTATATGGAGACCCGGGTAGTCCCTGTCACATCCCCAGAGTGGCTAGAAGAGGCCCTGGCCATCCTGCGGGAGGGAGGCGTGGTGGCCTTCCCCACGGACACCGTTTACGGGGTGGGGGCCGACCCCCTGCGGGAGGAGGCTGTGATGGCCCTCTTCCAGGCCAAAGGGCGGCCGACGGAGAAGGCCATCCCGCTGCTCCTTTCCGAGGCCTCCCAGATGGAGGCGGTGGCGCGGGAGGTCTCAGCCGCGGCAGAGGCCCTGGCCCGGTGCTTCTGGCCGGGGCCCCTCAGCCTTGTCCTGTGGGCGCGGGAGGAGG
>JBMFPD010000375.1:0-2632 GCA_049969295.1 Anaerolineae bacterium
GGTGCGGTCCAGAGTCCAGTCGTGGAAGACGACGGGGACGCCGTCGGCCGTGCACTGCACGTCCAGTTCCACCCCATCTGCGCCGGCCTCGGCTGCCCGCTGGAAGGCGGCCAGGGTGTTCTCCGGCGCGGCTTCCCGGGCTCCCCGGTGGCCGAAGAGGAGGAGGCGGGCGCGGTAGTGGCGGTGGAACGGTTTGGAGGGCATGGGGGCTCCTCGGCGCTCAGCCCAGGCGGCGGCGCAGGTGGGCGGCGATGCGCTCGTTGAGCAGCCAGTCCATGGCCTCGGCGATGTGCCGGATCTGGGCGAGGACGTCCCCTGGGCCCTCCCAGTGCTCCCGCAGGACCTCCTCACCGGGCTCCGCCAGGATGCGGGCGAACCGGCTGAGCATGAGGGCCGCGGCCACCGTGTCGTCCACCAGGCCCAGGGGCATGAGGAAGTCCGGGATGAGGTCCAGGGGCGACATGACGTACAGGGTGGCCAGGATCAGCTGGCCCTTGAGGCCTCTATCCACCCGGGGGTCGGCGATGAGGCGGGCCAGGAGGGCGGCGAAGTCCGGCAGGAGGAGCAAGGCGTCCCGCACGCGAGGGTCCACCCTGGTGTGCTCGTCCAGCCAGCGCGCGATGCGTTCGCGCAGGCGGGTATAGAAGCGCTGGGCCGCTTCAGCGTCGTAGCCGTGGGCGTCCGAAGGCTGGCGAACCTGGAGCATGGCGTCCTCCTGAGCAGGGTCGGGGTGTTGTCCCGGCTCCATGATAGCGCGGAACGGGCTCCGTGTCAATGCAGCGCCTCGTCCAAGCAGGGCTGTCTCGTTTTTACAAAAAGGGAAGACTGCAACCGCTCTTCCCGGCGCAGAGGGCACGCCAGGAGGCGTGCCCTACGGTCTGTGGACCAGCGCTGGGGCGCGCTGCGGCATGACTCCACTGACATGGGCTCTGTGTTGACATTCCGGCCGGCCTGTGCTATACTTTCCCCAGGATACCCCTGGGGGGTATGAAGTCCTCTTCGGCCCTGTGGCAGGGCGGGCCGGTCAGGAGCCGGAGGGAGGGGTTCGTCTTCATGGGAACGCTGATCCGGTGGATCAGGGAGAACTTGCTCCTCATCCTGGTCGTGGGCGTGCTGGCAGGGGGGTACTTCTTCCTGCGCACAGAGCCTTCGGACCTGGGTTCTATGGCGGAGTTGGAGGCCCTGCTTCAGGGCGACCGCCCGGTCCTGGTGGAACTCTACCTGAACACCTGAAGCCACTGCCTGGCGGTGAAGCCCATCGTGGATGGGCTGGAGAGGGACCTGGGCGCACATGTGGCCATTGTCCGCCTGGACGGGGGGAGCGCTCTTGGCCGGGAGTGGGCCTGGAGGGCGCAGGTGCGGGCGGTCCCGGCCTTCGTCCTCTACGGGCCCGGTGGGGAGGAACTCTACCGTCAGGTAGGCTGGTTGGACCGCGGCCGTGTGGAAGAGGCCCTGCGGCAGGTGGGGCAGGGATCGGCCGTGCAGCCGTAGGAGGTGGTTGACGATGCCCATCTACGAGTACCGGTGCAGCGAGTGTGGCGAGGAATTTGAGAAGTTCGTGCGGAGCATGACGGCCGAGGTAGAGGTCGTCTGCCCGGCGTGCGGGTCGTCTGAGGTGGAGAAGAAGATCAGCCTTTTCGGTGCTAGGGGTTCCAGCGAGAGCGCCCTCGGGTTGCCCGCCGCGGGTAGTTGCTCCACGGGGAGCACCTGAGGGGTCTAGGGGGCAGGCCGTGGGCCTGCGCACAGCGCGCTGGACTCCCTGTGGACTCAGGGGGCTCTTACTGAGGAGAGCGTACCTATGCCCGACCTCTTGATGCTGGTGGTGTTCCTGGCGGTGTGGTTTGGGATCTCCCGCTTTCTCCTGCCGCGCCTGGGGGTCTCCACCTGAATGGCGCCTGCCTGCCGCGGGGAGTCTCCCCGCGAGGGAGATGGGGATGCGGAAGGCGAGGGGCATTGATTGACCCCTTGCCGGGGGCGGATGCGGCCTCCCCGGGTGGGAGGCTGCATCGTCGTCCGGGGTTGAGCCCGACTTGACAGCCTGGACAAAGCGGTTACAATGGGGGAGGCCGCCGGATGGTGGCCCTGCGCCCGTAGCTCAACGGATAGAGCGCCTGACTTCGAATCAGTAGGCTGCAGGTTCGAGTCCTGCCGGGCGCGCCTCACAACCTGTAGTGGTGGCAGTGCCCCTATACCACAATATCTTGTGGTGTGGCAGCACGGGCCAGCAAAGCAAACTCGCCGAATCAGTTGGTCGCGAAAAGCCAAAAGCCCCGCCAGGTTGACTACCCAGCGGGGCTATGCTACACTTCCCTTGCCTGGGTGGTCGCGTCACCTGGGCCAGCCCCAGGAGGTCCCAGCCTCGCTGGGGCAACTTTCTACCCCTATTGTACCCCGGCTTCTGGAAAGCGCAAGTTAGCCCACTTCGTCGTACGTGGTGATGGTCACAGTTATACGCAGGCCCGCGCAGTCAAAGGTGATATTCACCTTGTGCCGCTCCTCCAGGGCCACCGCACAATGCGCTCAATCCTGGTCATCGCCGTTCACCGTCTGCCGCAGCAGGACCTCGTAGTCTATCCCTGCCCACTCGCACAGGTACTGGCACCACCTGGACCGGAAAAAGGCGCGCAACTCC
>JBMFPD010000376.1:0-2593 GCA_049969295.1 Anaerolineae bacterium
GGTGGGGGGATGGGAGAGGTCGGTCTTCCCGCGTCCCCGACTCACCAACACAAGATGCAACCGCAACCTGTCTCACTCCGGCTTGGCCTTTCGGTCCCCCGGGGGTATAATATGCCCCTGACGAGGTCGGGGGCCCGCACTGCGTTCCCCTTCATGAACAGACTGTAAACCATCCAGGAAGAGCCATTCACGCGATTTTCAACTTCGGTGCCTATAATGGGAGGGGCACTGGGGCGCCGAAAGGGCCCCTCTTTCGTTTGCGAAGGAGGTTGGCGCAGGGGATTGCGAGATCCACAGGGTAGGACGAGGTGGAGGAGTCCCTTCCTGGGCTGGGGCCTGCTCCTGGCCGGGGCACTGGCCCTGCGGCTGGCCGGGCTGACCTCCGAGAGCCTCTGGTACGATGAGGCCTGGTCCGTGGCCATCGCGCGGGAGCCGCTGGGCTGGATCGCCACCCTGCGGGTCCCGGGCTGGCCCTGGCCCCTGCCGTACACGGGCTCCGGGGGCGGCTTGCTCTACCACTTCGTGTTGCACTTCTGGCTGGCCCTGGGGCAGGACCCCTTCACCGTCCGCCTCCTCTCGGCCCTCCTGGGCGTGGCGGGGGTGGCCCTGGCTGTGCTCCTGGGGCGCGACCTCTTTGGGGGGCGGGCGGGCTGGGCCACAGGCTTCCTGGTGGCGGCCTCGCCCCTCCAGGTCTGGTACGGGCAGGAGGCGCGCATGTACGCGCTCTTCTCCTGCCTCATGCTGGCCGCGGCCTGGGGGCTCTGGCACACCTGCCACGGAGGGCAGAGGTGGGCCTGGGGTCTCCTGGTGGCGGCCTTGGTCCTGGGCACCTACACCCACTCCTTCGGATGGTTCGCCGTCGTCGCGGCGAACCTCTTCTGGCTGTGGCAGCGTCTAACCCTGAAGGAGGCACGTCCTTCGTGGCGGGCGTGGGCTGCGGCCCAGGGCGTGGTGCTGGGCCTCTCCCTCCCGGGCTTGGCTGGGTTCCTGGGCCAGGCCAGCATGGGGTGGTGGAGTTGGATCGGGCGGACCTACGGCGCACCGGGCCTGCGGGACCTGGCCAGCGTGCTCGCTGCCTTTGTCACGGGGCCGGTGAACCCCTTCTCGGGGCCCGCGGCCCTGGCCTACACTCTGGCAGCCCTGGCGGTGGGACTGGGCACGGCGCTCCTGGGGTTCGGGTGGGCCTGGCGGGCGGGTCGGCGGGAGGAGGCTGCTTTGGCTGCCACGCTTGCGGTGGTTCCCGTGGGAGGGGCGTTCCTCCTCGCCCAGTGGCGGCCCCTGTTCCTCCTGCGGTATCTGGTGGCCTTTCAGCCCTTCTGCCTTCTCCTGGCAGCGGCCAGGGTCGGGGTGTTGGCTGGGAAAGTCTGGCGGAACCTCCCGGCCGCGTTGTTGGTGACCCTGTTCGTCCCTGGACTGGTGGGGATGTATGCCTGGGAGCAGAAGGAGGACTGGCGGGGCGTGGCGGCTCTCCTGGAGGCCGAGGGGCGGCCGGGCGACCGCATCGTCCTGGTGGACGAGGACATCCGCGCTCCCCTGAACTATTACTACCACGGCGGTTTGCTCCAGACCGGCGTGAGCCGCTTCCAGACGGACCCGGAGGCGCTGGCCACCCTGGTGGAGAGGTGGGCGCAGGATGGGGGGCGTGTCTGGCTTGTGATGAGCCACCACGACACCGACGCGCTGGAAGGGGCCTTCCGCGCCTCGGCTCAGTGGCGTGAGGACCTGAGGGCGGACTTCCGAGGGGTGAAGGTGCGCCGGTTCGTCAAGGAGGGAGGCTGACAGGTGATCCTGCGTCTGGCGGTGGGAGGTGTGGCAGCGCTCGCCGTCCTCCTGGGGATGGGCGCGGGGGCCCTCCGTAGGGGGCAGCCGTGGCGCGCCGCCTTCGGCTGGCCGCGGGACGCCTTCCCCCTGGCCGTGTGGGGGACGGGGCTCCTCTGGGCCTTGGCCCGGCCCGCGCCGGTGGTGGCTTATGCCCTCTGGGGGGCGGCGATGGCCCTCGCCCTGGCGCGCCAGCCAGCCTTCCCCCTGCCGATCCTGGACCGGGCCTTCCGCATCCTCGCCCAGCCGTGGGGGGCCGGGGCTGCGGTCCTGGTGGGCGTGGGGGTGGCCATCGCCTGCAAGTTCCCCCTGGGGGCGTGGGACCAACTCATCTTCTGGGATGACTATCCGACTCTCTACTACGCCAGCCTGCGGGGCCTTTCCACCCTGGCCCAGGGCGGCGTCTTCGGCTGGGACACCCGCCTCCTGGGCGGCTACTACGCCGTCTCCGACGTGAACCACAACCTGGCCTTCTTCCTCCTGCCCTTCCTGCCCTTTGGCCCGCGAGTGGGATACCACCTGCTCATCGCCGTGTCGGTCCTGGCCTTCCCGGTGCTCCTGGCCCTGTGGGTCCAGGAGGCCTTGCGGGATGCAGGGGCCACGGCCCTGGGCCTCTGGCTGGGCGGCTTCTTCGCCCTGACGGTCCTGGACAACCTCCTCCACTGGGGGATGCTCAATTCCTTCCTGGGGCTGGACCTCCTGGTGGCGTCCCTCCTGCTTCTGGGGCGGGTGCGGGCCAGGCGGCCCTGGGCGGTGTACCCGCTGGCCCTGGTCC
>JBMFPD010000377.1:0-2588 GCA_049969295.1 Anaerolineae bacterium
GCCATGGCCGCGGCCCTCGCGGGCGCGCTGGCCCTGGTCCGCCGCCGCAAGAGGAGGTGAGAGGACCCATGCCTGGAGGCCGCTACCACACCCTGGCCTGGCTCCTCTGGCTCCTGGGGGCGGCGTCGCTGGCCCTCCTGAATCGGCAGCCCCTCCTCCAGGTGCTCCTGTGCCTGGCAGTAGGGGCGGTTTTCCGCACCTGCGCGCCCCCCTCGGAGGTGCGGCAGGGATGGAGCGCGTTCCTGCGGCTGGGCTTCTTCGCCTGGGCCATCGCCCTGGTCTTCAACCTGCTGAGCGTCCATGCAGGGCGCTACGTCCTCTTCCGCCTGCCCGCGGCCTGGCCCCTGGTGGGCGGCCCCATCACCCTGGAGGCGCTCCTCTACGGCCTGGCCTCCGGCGCGAGCCTCTTCGCCGTCCTCCTGGTCTTCGCCACCTTCAACACTGTGGTGGACATGCACCGCCTCCTGAGGTGGGTGCCAGCGGGCCTTGCCGGGGCCGGCCTGGTGGTCTCCATCGCCATCACCTTCGTGCCCCAACTCCTCACCGCGTGGCAGGAGATCCGGGATGCCCAGCGGGTGCGCGGCCACCGGGTGCAGGGGCTGCGGGCCCTGGTCCCCCTGGTGGTGCCCCTGCTGACCATGGCTCTGGAACGCTCCCTCATCCTGGCCGAGTCCATGGAGGCGAGGGGCTTTGGAGGCACAGCCCTCCCTATCTCCGGATGGGCGCGGGGGGCGATCTCGGCCCTGACGCTCCTGGGGCTGGCCCTGGCCCTCGGAGGCCTGACCCTCCAGGCCCTGCACCTGGACGCCGGCCCCTGGGGGTGGTTCGCGGTGGCTGCAGGGCTGGGGATGGCCCTGGGCGCGGTGGTCTGGCAGGGAAAGGCGAGCCACCGCAGCCGCTACGCCCGAGAGCGGTGGGGCCCTGCCGATACCTGGGTGGCGGCTGCCAGCGCCCTCTCCCTGGCCATCTTCGTGGTGCGCCGCCTCACCCTGCCGGCGGCGTTCCTCTATTACCCTTACCCGCCCTACACGCCCTGGCCCACTTTTGACCCCCTGGCCGGCCTGGGGGCTGTGCTCCTGGCCGCGCCAGCCCTGATGGTCGGGGCGCGGGGCGAGGAGGAGGCTCCATGATCCAACTCCTGGGGCTCGGCTACCGCTACCCGGAAGGGGAAGGTCTGGCCCTGCGAGACGTGACCCTCCGCGTGGAGGAGGGCGAGTTCGTCCTGGTGACCGGCGCGTCCGGCTCCGGCAAGTCCACCCTGCTGCGCACCCTGAACGGCCTGGTGCCTCATTTCAGCGGCGGCACCATCTGGGGCGAGGTGCGGGTGGCCGGCCACGACCCCGTGGCGGAAGGCCCGCGGGCCATGAGCCGCATCGTGGGCTTCGTCCAGCAGGACCCGGAGGCGCAGTTCGTGGTGGACACGGTGGAGGACGAACTGGCCTTCGCCATGGAGAACCACGGCCTCCCGCCTGCGGTGATGCGCAAACGAGTGGAGGAAGTGTTGGACCAACTGGGCATTGCCCACCTGCGCCACCGCCGCATCTCCACCCTCTCCGGCGGGGAGAAGCAGCGGGTGGCCATCGGCTCCGTGCTCACGCTCCAGCCGCGGATCCTCGTCCTGGACGAGCCCACTTCCCAACTGGACCCCCAGGCCGCGGAGGAGGTCCTCACCACCCTCCGCCACCTGAACCTGGACCTGAGCCTCACAGTCATCGTCTCGGAACACCGCCTGGAGCGGGTGGTCCAGTACGCTGACAAGATGGTCTACCTGCCCCGTGCTGGCGAACCGCCGGTGGTAGGCATGCCGGAGGAAGTCCTGCGGCAGATGCCCTACCGACCGCCCCTGGTGGAACTGGGGGTGGCCCTGGGCTGGCACCCCCTGCCCCTCACCCTCAAGGAGGCCCGCCGCTGGGCGCGGGACCTCCTTCTGCATCCCTCGGACGGCTCTGAAGCGAAAGGCGAACCACCGGGCCCGCCGGTCCTGTGGGCCGAGGATGTCTGGTACGCCTACAACGGGACGCCGGCCCTCCAGGGGATGGGCCTGAGGGCCTGGCAGGGGCAGGTGGTGGCCCTCATGGGCCGCAACGGCTCGGGGAAGACCACCCTCCTCAAGTGCCTGGTGGGGCTCCTGCGGCCGGCTCAGGGGAGGCTCCGGGTGGCGGGGCTGGACGCGGCGGAGGTCCCCCTGGAAGCCGTCGTGGCCCACGTGGGCTACGTGCCCCAGGACCCTGGCGCGCTCCTCTTCGCCGAGTCGGTGGCCGAAGAACTGGCTTTCACCCGCCGAGCGCGAGGCTTGCCGCCAGCCGCCCCAGGGCCCTTCCTGGACCTCCTGGGCCTGGGGGACAAGGCAGAGCGCTACCCCCGCGACCTGAGCGTGGGGGAGCGCCAGCGGGTGGCCCTGGGGGCAGTGCTGGCCGGCGACCCCGAGATCCTCCTCCTGGACGAGCCGACGCGGGGCATGGACCTGGAGCAGAAGGAGGCCTTGGCCCGCTTCCTGCGGGGGTGGGCCAGGGGAGGGCACACGGCCCTCATCGCCACCCACGACGTGGAGTGGGTGGCCCGCTGCGCCGACCGGGTGGTCCTCATGG
>JBMFPD010000378.1:0-2568 GCA_049969295.1 Anaerolineae bacterium
GAGACGGCCCGCGCCTTTGGACCCGTGGCCGAGGAGAAGGGGATCGCCCTGGAGGCAGCCATCCCTGGGGAACCCCTTGTGGCCTGGGGGGACCGCCAGCGGCTGCGCCAGGTCCTCTTCAACCTGGTGCAGAACGCGCTCCAGTTCACGCCGGCAGGCGGGCGTGTCGTCCTGCGGGGGTGGCAGGCTTCCTCTCTCCCTCCGCAGGTGGCCGGGCGGCTGGCCTCTCACCTGGCCGAAGGCCCCTGGCAGGTGCTGGCCGTCTCGGACACGGGCAAGGGCATCCCCCCGGAGGAACTCCCCCACCTCTTTGAGCGGTTCCGGCGGGGGACTTCCAAGGAGGGCACGGGCCTGGGCCTGGCCATCGCCCAGCGGCTGGTCCTGGCCCACGGGGGCCGGGTGGAGGTGGAAAGCGCGGTGGGCCGGGGGACGACCTTCTACATCCTCCTGCCCGCGGCGGAGGCGGACGAGGCACTGTCCAGCCAGGCCGCGGGTCCAGCGAGGGCTTTCGCTCGCTGACCCCGGGTGGGGTTCCCTGGCCACAGGAGGCCAGGGAAAACCTGCACGACCTCGGAGAAGGACCGATGACCACGATGCAGACTCAACGTCACATCAAGCAGACGGCGCTCCTCGCGGCCTCCCTCAGTTCTTTCCTGACCTCGTTCATGGGGTCCTCGCTGAACGTCGCCCTGCCGCGCCTGGGGCGGGACCTGGGCCTGAACGCCGTGCTCCTGGGGTGGGTGGCGACGGTCTACCTTCTGGCCGCGGCGGTCTTCCTGGTCCCCTTCGGCCGTCTGGCCGACATCCACGGGCGGAAGAAGGTCTACCTGTGGGGGATCGCCACCTTCGGGGTGGCCTCCCTCCTGTGCGGGGTTGCCTCGGGCCCGAAGACGTTCCTGGCGTTCCGGGTCCTGCAGGGGCTGGGTGCAGCCATGATCTTCGGCACGGGGACGGCCATCGTGACCTCTGCCTACCCTCCCCAGGAGCGGGGGCGGGCGCTGGGGATCTCCATCGGTTCGGTGTACGTGGGCCTTTCCGCGGGGCCCTTCCTAGGCGGCCTCCTCACTGAGCAGTGGGGCTGGCGGAGCATCTTCTTCGCCGACGTCGGCATCGCCGTGGTGGCCCTGGGGATGGTCCTGGCGCGCTTGAAGGGGGAGTGGGCCGAGGCCCGCGGCGAGGCCTTTGACTGGCGCGGCTCCCTGATCTACGGGGTTGCAGTAGTGGCTGTCATGTACGGCCTGCCGCACCTGCCTGGCGCGGACGGCGTCGGGCTGGTCGCCGCGGGCCTCCTGGGGCTTGTGGCCTTCGTCTGGTGGGAGGGGCGCACCCCAAGCCCCGTCCTGGAGATCGGTCTCTTCGCCCAGAGCCGGACCTTCGCCTTCTCCAGCCTGGCTGCGCTCATCAACTACAGCGCCACGGCAGCCGTGGGCTTCCTGATGAGCCTGTACCTCCAGTACCTGGGCGGCCTCAGCCCCCAGAGGGCGGGGCTGGTGCTGGTGATCCAGCCGGTGGTGCAGGCCCTCTTCGCGCCCCTCGCTGGACGCCTTTCGGACCGGGTGGAGCCCCAGGTGGTGGCCTCCATTGGCATGGGGCTGACGGTGCTGGGCCTCCTGGTCCTGACCTTCCTGGGGCCGGCCACGCCGCTTCCGTATATCTACGCGGCCCTCGTGCTCCTGGGGCTGGGGTTCGGTTTCTTCTCCTCCCCCAACACCAATGCCATCATGGGCTCGGTGGAGAAGCGCTACTACGGCGTGGCCTCGGCCATTGTAGCCACCATGCGCCTCCTGGGGCAGATGCTCAGCATGGGGATCGCCACCCTCCTCCTGGCCCTCTACGTGGGCCAGGTGCAGATCGCGCCCCCGGTCTACCCCCTCTTCCTGCGGGCGGTCCACACCGCCTTCGTCCTGTTCACCGTGGCCTGCTTCGGGGGCATTTTCGCCTCCCTGGCCCGGGGCAAGATGCGGACAGCCCAGGCCCAGGGCGGAAGCCGGGCGGAGTAGGCTTCCCTCAATTGTAGGGCGGCGCGAAAGGGGGAGGGCGGCGTTGGCGTGCCGCACCCCAGACGGCCTTCTCTGTGGCGCGGCACCAGGGCAGGCCGACGCGGGCGGGCTGGTCTCATTGCGGTTGCATTTCGTGTGGGTCGTTTGGGCGGCTCCGTCGCTCGCCCGGCGTCAGCTGTAAACCCGCCAATATGATGGAACCGGGTCGGAGGACGCCTCTGGTTGTCCCTGCGCCTGCTCGGATGATATAATCGCCCGTGGCAGCGGGCACACACGGAAAAGGAGGGACCATGCCTGGCAAGCGCCAGTGGTTCCCAGATGCCTTCCTCCTGGGTGGCCGCGCCCTCCAGAACCTCTTCCGTCAGCGCCCCAGGGACCTGGGGTTCGCCTGGCTCCACCTCCATGCCGGCCTGCCAGAGGTGCGGCCCCGGCCTCCCTGGTGGGTCACGCTCCTCGGGCCGCGCCGCGAGGACCTGCCCCAGGACCTCCAGGACCTGCGTGCCACGTTGGACCGCCTGGCCGCCGACCCCCGTGTGCGGGGCGCGGTCGTTGAACTGGCAGACCTGCG
>JBMFPD010000379.1:0-2539 GCA_049969295.1 Anaerolineae bacterium
CGCACGGCCGTGCGCCCTCCAACCCCTCCCCCTGAGCCCCCTCCCCGCGCGGGGGGAGGGGGCTGGGGGAGGGGTGCTCAGAAGACCGTATTGTCAAAGTCCTCTGTGGTCAAGCGTTAGCCCGGGATGTTGCCTTGAGAGAGGCGATCCCGTTCGCGAGAAAGGAGAGGGAGACAAGATGACGGGCCAGGTGCTCCTGGTCTCTGGAGATAGGGACTTGACGGCCCAGGTGGAACAGGCTTTTGCAGGCGAAGACGTCCAGGTCTCCGCAGCCCAGGATTATCTGGAGGCTATCCTTTTCCTAGACCGCGAGCCATGCGACGTGGTGCTCCTGGAGGTAGACCGACCCGGGCCAGAGGGGTTCGCCTTCTGCCGGGTCATCCGACGCAGTTGGGATGTGGCGGTGGTGCTCCTCCTCCGACGGGCGGCGCAACGAGACGTGGTGTTAGGGTACCAGATGGGGGCGGACATGCACCTCAACCTCCCCTTTGACCCCCAGGAACTGCGGGTCCGGGTGCAGGCCCTCGCCCGACGGGTGCAGGCGGTCCGCGCCCAACAGGCCACAGCGACAGGAGAGCCAGGCCGTGCCATGCCCCCAGCCCTGGGCACGGCCGGCGGAACCCAGGGATAGGTCCGGTTCCATCTTTCTCAGGGCAGTTTGTATTGCCCAACCGCTATCAACGATGTAAGGGGCAGTGAGCCGGGGCGCACAGCCGTACGCCCCGGCTTTTCGCGTGGATTGCGTCCGGGGAGCGGCTCACAAGTTGCCCTCGCGGTGGCCTTTGGCGGGGGTCCTTCCTGCGAGGAGGCGTTCCACGACCTCCAGCAGGTCCTCCAGAGCGAAAGGCTTCTGCAGGTGCAGACATCCCGTTTCCGCGAGGAACGCCTCAACGTCCGGGTCCAGGGCCGATCCGGTCATGAAGATGACGCGTGGGGCCAGGTCCGGGGCCATGCTGAGGAGGCTGCGGTAGAACCCCGTCCCTCCCGGCCCCGGCATGCGGATGTCGCAGAGGATGGCCTGGTACGCTTGCTGCCTTGCCAGGGCCAGGGCTCGCTCCACCGTCTCGGCCGTGTCCACTGTGTGGCCCCGGCTGAGGAGGGCCCGCCGGACCAGGTCGCGGATGTTCTTCTCGTCGTCCACCACGAGGATACGGCCCCGCGCCGGAGAGGGTTCGCGTGCCGAGGTGTCCACCATAGCCTCAGGAATGGGCTCCGGGGAAGGTGCCGCTGGCAGTTCCACGAAGAAGGTCGTCCCGCTGGGGCCTTCCGTGCCTGTTTCCGTGACGAACCAGAGGCGACCACCGTGGGCCTCCACGACGTGGCGGGCGAGGGTCAGGCCCAGGCCTGTGCCCCGGTCGCCCTTGGTGCTCACGAAGGGCTGGAAAAGCCTCCCCTGGACCTCCTCCGGGATGCCTGGGCCATCGTCGGCGATCTCCACGCGGACGGTGTCCTGCTGGGGCGAAGAGGTCCGCACGCGCAGCACACCCTCGCCAGAGGCCTGGACCATGGCCTGCTCCGCGTTCAGGAGGAGGCTCATGAAGGCCAGGCCCAGGGGGCCGGGCAGGCCCTCCACCAGGGGCAGGCGGAGGTCCAGGTCCAGGTGGACCTCCACATTCCCGCTGCGCAGGGAATGGCGTCGGAGGGCCACGGCGTTCTGGAGGAGGGTGTTCAGGTCCACGGGCACGCGCCGGGCCGGGAGGTCGCGGGCAAACTCTCGGAACCGGCGCAGGAGGTGCAGGGCATCCTCAATCCCTTCGTATACGTGCCGCAGGTCCCCCTGTACTTCTGGGGGGAGGTCCTGTTCCAACAGGACCTGCGCGAACCCCCGTGCCGCGGCCAAGGGCGTGTTCAGGTCGTGCAGGAGGTCCACCACCAGGGTCCCCAGGATGGCAAGGGCCTCCGCCCGCAGGAGGCGCGAGCGAGGGGCCCGGAACTCTTCCTCCCGCTCGGCGGGAGGGCGGCCCCCTTCACCTGCAACGTCCGGCATCCCTGCACCCCGTGCAAGCGTTCCCCATAAACCGTGGCGCGTTTGTGCACGCGGCCTCCGGTCACACGGCAAAGCGGAAGTGGATGACGTCCCCGTCCTGGACCACGTAGTCGCGGCCCTCCAGCCGCAGGAGCCCCTGTTCCCGCGCCGCGGCAAAGGAGCCCACGCGTACCAGGTCCTCCCAGGAGATGACCTCCGCCCGGATGAAGCCGCGCTGCATGTCGGTGTGGACCTTGCCCGCGGCCTCCCAGGCGGTGGTGCCGCGGGGGATGGGCCAGGCCCGTACCGCGGTGCGCCCGGTGGCCGTGATGAAGGTGATGAGGTCCAGGAGGCGGAAACAGGCCCAGACCAGGCGTTCCAGCCCCGAGCGTTCCAAGCCCAGTTCCTGGCGGTAGGCCCGCGCTTCCTCTTCCGGCCATTCGGCGAGGTCGGCCTCCACCTGCGCGCTGAGGACGATGGTGGGGACACCTTCTCTCCCGGCGCGCGCCAGGGCCTCCTGGGCCAGGGGGCCGCCATCCGGCAGGTCCTCCTCGCCCACGTTGATCACGTAGA
>JBMFPD010000380.1:0-2505 GCA_049969295.1 Anaerolineae bacterium
GGTCGTAGCGCCGAACGCGAAAAGGCCCCCTGCCGGGGGAACCAGCGGGGGGCCCACGATGCGGACCGACGACGATAGGGCAGCGTCACTTCTTGCCCAGGGCAGCCTTCTTCTGCTCCCAGTCAATCTTGTACTTCCACCAGTGCTCGCCACCCATCTCGCCGTAGTAGCGGGTCAGCCACGGCTTGGTGAGGGCGACGGTGGTGTAGTAGTAGATCGGGGCAATGGCCGCCTCATCGTCGCACAGGATCTTCTCGGCCTGGAAGTAGAGCTCCTTGCGCTTGGCCGGATCGGGCGACACCTCGGCCTCGTCCACGATCCTCTGGAACTCCTGGTTGTTCCAGCGGATGTCGTTGCGGGCGCTCGGAGCGAAGACTTCCTTCACCCAGTTGTTCTCGTCCGGGTAGTCGGCACACCAGCCGAGCCGCCAGACGTGAGGCATCTCCTCCACGGGGGTCTTCTTGCTGATGGTGTTCAGGTAGACCTTCCACTCCTGGTTCTCGATCCTGACGTCGATGCCCAGGGCGTCCTTCCACATGGCGGCGATGGCCTCAGCGATCTTCTTGTGGCCTTCGCTGGTGTTGTACAGGAGGGTGATGGTCGGGAAGCCCTTGCCGTCGGGGTAGCCAGCCTCCGCCAGCCAGCCCTTGGCCAGTTCCACGGCCTTGGCGTAGCCGGTACCACCCAGCGACTCCGGCAGCGCCCACGGAGCGATCCGCGGGTCCAGGGCCGCGTTGCCGAAGATCATGGAGGGCGCGAAGGTGTTGGCCGGCAACTGCCCGCCCTTCAGGACGTTGTCAATCAGGCCCTGGCGGTCAATGGCTGCCGAGAGGGCCCGGCGGACGAGCCTGTTATCCATGGGCGGCTTGTCGTTGGTGAAGCCGTAGTAGTAGGTGCAGTCGCGCGGCGCGATGTACAGTTCCTTGGAGAGGACCGGGTCGGCCTTCACGCGGTCCATGTCTTCCAGCGGCGGCGAGGTGTCGTCCAGCTGGTTGGCCTCGTACATGGCCATGGCCGTGGACGCCTCCACCACCATGACCAGTTCCACCCGCTCAATCTGGACCTCATCCGCGGCGTAGAAGAGCGGGTTCTTCTCCAGGACCATGGAGTCTTCGTGGATCCAGTCCACCAGGACGTACGGGCCGTTGGTGACGATGAAGCCGGGCTCAATCCAGCGCTCGCCGTGGGCCTCAATGGCGTCCTTGGGCTGCGGCCGGGCGACCCACATGCTGGCGATGGCAGGGAAGTAGCCCGCGGGGTGTTCCAGGGTGAACTCCACAGTGTAGTCGTCCACGGCCTTCACGCCCACGCCTTCCTCCAGCGCGGCGAACTCCTCTTCGCTCAGGGCCTCAGGATCGGCCGTGTTGAAGGCCTCGCCGCCCTTGATGATGTAGAGGACGTAGGCGTAGCCCGAGGCGGTCTTGGGGTTGAGGGTGCGCTTGACGCCGTAGACCACGTCGTGGGCGGTCACGGGGCCCAGTTCTTCCACCTGGCCCGTGCCACGGTTGTACTTCACCCACTTGGCGTCCTGGCGCATCTTGAAGGTCCACGTCAGGCCGTCCTCGGAGACGGACCACTCGGTGGCCAGTTCGGGCACGACCTCGTTGGTCTCGGGATCCAGGTCCGTCAGGCCCAGGAACAGGTTTTCAATGCAGGCCACGGAGGTCGTATCCTCGGCCAGAGCCGGGTCCAGGGTCGGAGGCTCGGTGCCCAGGTTCCAGTTGAGGGTGACCTTCTCCTCACCGGGGACCGGGGTAGGCGTGACCTCAACGACCTTCTCCACTTCCTTGGTGACGACCTTCTCCACCTCTTTGGTGACGACCTTCTCCACCACCACGGTCTCTTTGACCACCTGGGGGGTGGGAGCGGGGCCGCAGGCCGCCAGGATCATGCTGCCGATCACCAGCACGGCCAGGACGACTGCCCACTTCTTGCCGATCATGGTCTCCTCCTTCAGTTAGGGAAGTCCTGTGGTAGACTTGTCAAACGGAACAACGAGCGGAGCGCGAGAGTCCCCTTGAGAGGCCAAAAGGAAGGAACTCGCCCCATCACCTCCTTTCCTAGGCGGCCCACGAACGGGCGCGTCGGGCCAAGAGGTCAGGTTGAGCCGAAAGGAAGTCTGGCAATTCCCAGCCGCGCAAGCAGGCCTTATCGCCAAAATAACTATACCACAAACCAGGAAACTCGTCAACTTGGCGATGGGAGGTGACCAGGGCTGATTCATCTTATGGAACCCTGACAGCCTTCTGGCGTGGCAGACCGCAGGGCATGCCTCCTGAGGTGCCCTCTGCGCCGGGAAGAGCGGTTGCGGCCTTCCCTCTGAAAAAACGAAACGGCCCCTGGGGGGATGAGACTCGGTTGCACCTTTTGTTGGTGGCTGATGACTTGTGGTCCCATGCCGCGAAGTGAACCTCACCCTACCCCCACCGCCTTCGGCGGCACCCCCTTCCCTCCCCGATGCGGGGAGGGAAGGGGGCGGGGGGATGGGAGAGGTCGGTCCCCGCG
>JBMFPD010000381.1:0-2499 GCA_049969295.1 Anaerolineae bacterium
CTCGGCGATGACGTCGTCCAGGAGCGAGAGGCCCACGCTCAGGGTCCGCTGGAACCGCTCCTCTTCCTGCTGCACGACGCGCAGGATGAACTCGCGGCGGCGCACCAGTTCTTCGTAGTGGTCGCCCATCAGTTCAATGACTGTGGGCACCACCTGGTAGAGGAAAGGCTCGTCAAAGCCCAGCAGTTTCCCGTGGCGCGCCGCGCGCCGCAGGATGAGCCGCAGGACGTAGTTGCGCCCCTCGTTGCCCGGCAGGACGCCATCTCCGATGAGGAAGGCCACGGCCCGGGCGTGGTCGGCGATGACACGGTAGGAGACGAGCCGCTCCCGCACTTCTGCCTCCGAGTGCCCCAGGAGCGACCGCGTCCGCTGGATGATGGGCACGAAGAGGTCCGTCTCGTAGTTGGACTCCACGCCCTGCATCACCGCGGTGATGCGCTCAAAGCCCATGCCCGTGTCAATGCTGGGCCGGGGCAAGGGGCGCATCTCCCCCGAGGCCGTCATCTCATACTGCATGAAGACCAGGTTCCACAGTTCCATCCACCGGTCGCAGTCGTGGGCGGGGCTGCAGTCCGGGCGGCCGCAGGTGCAGTGGGCCTGGCCGCGGTCGTACAGGATCTCGGAGCAGGGACCGCAGGGACCCACATCCCCCATCATCCAGAAGTTGTCCTTCTTGCCCATGCGCACGATGCGCTCCGGGGGCAGACCCACCACCTCCTGCCAGAGGCGCGCTGCCTCGTCGTCCTCCTGGTAGATGGTCGCCCAGAGGCGCTCCCGGGGGATGCCCATCACCCCGGTAAGGAACTCCCAGGCGTAGCCGATGGCCTCCCGCTTGAAATAGTCGCCGAAGGAGAAGTTCCCCAGCATCTCAAAGAAGGTGTGGTGCCGGGGCGACGGCCCCACCTCTTCCAGATCGTTGTGCTTTCCGCTGACGCGCATGCACTTCTGGGCCGTGGTCGCCCGCACGTAGTCCCGCTTCTCCAGGCCCAGGAAGACATCTTTGAACTGGACCATGCCCGCATTGGTGAAGAGCAATGTGGGGTCGCCGTGCGGCACCAGCGACGAACTTGGCACGATGGTGTGCCCTCGGTCGGCGAAATACTGGAGAAACGTGCGTCGGATCTCCGCGCTCCCCATACCCATGGATCATCCCTCAACCGGTGGTCCAGCAGCCCCGCCACATGGGCGTGGGCCGCCTGTGCCGCCGATTGTAGTCTAACTCCAGCATAATGTCAACCACGTGGTTTGGCAACGCTGCGAAATGTGGTATAATGAGGCATCGCCCGGAGCTACCCCCTGACCGCGCGGGGGATCCGGAAAGCCCAACCGTTCAGGAGCCGAAACCTGTGGCCAACCCTTTTGACGCCCTGCTGGGCCTCTTCTCCCTGGACATCGGCATTGACCTGGGGACCGCCAACACCCTGGTCAACGTCCGGGGGAAAGGCATCGTCATCAACGAGCCCTCCGTCGTCGCCATTGAGAAACGGACCAAGAAGGTTCTCGCCATCGGCCTGGAGGCCAAAGAGATGATCGGGCGGACGCCGGCCAACATCGTGGCCGTCCGCCCCCTGCGGGATGGGGTGATCTCCGACTTTGACATCACCGAGCGGATGCTCCACTACTTCATCCAGAAAGTCCACGAGGGGATGGTGCTGCGGGTGCCCCGTCCCCGGGTGGTGGTGGGCATCCCCAGCGGCTGCACCGAAGTGGAAAAACGGGCCGTGCACGATGCCACCCTCAGCGCTGGGGCCCGGGAAGCCTACCTCATTGAGGAGCCCATGGCCGCGGCCATCGGCGCGGGCCTGCCGGTCACCGAGTCCATCGGCAGCATGATCGTGGACGTCGGCGGCGGCACCTCCGAGGTGGCCGTCATCTCCCTCGGCGGGATCGTGACCAGCCGCTCCATCCGCGTCGCCGGCGACGAGATGGACGAGGCCATCATGGAGTACGCACGGACCAAGTACAACCTCTACATCGGTGAGCGCATGGCCGAGCGGGTCAAGATCACCATCGGCTCCGCCTACCCCCTGGAGCAGGAGCAGACCATGGTCCTGCGGGGCCGGAACCTGGTGACCGGGCTCCCTGAATCGGTGGAGGTGAGCAGCGTGGAGATCCGCGAGGCCCTGCGGGACTCGGTGCAGGCCATCGTGGACACGGTGCGGGCCACGCTGGACGAGACGCCCCCCGAACTGGTCGCGGACCTCATGGAACAGGGCATCGCCCTGGCCGGGGGCGGCGCGCTCTTGCAGGGCCTGCCGGAACGGCTCACGGAAGAGGTCAAGATCCGGGTCTACCGCGTGGACGACCCCATGACCGCCGTGGCCCGGGGAGCAGGGAAAGTCCTGGAGGAACTGGATACCCTGCGCAAGGTCTTGGCCAGCGTTGAGCGTGCCGGGATCTCCCGCTAGCCCTCACGGAACGAAACCCTCGGCCGCCCCTTCCGCTGGCCGGTCGTGGAGAAGCGAGCCGTGGTGAGAAGCATCCGGCGCTCCTCCTTCC
>JBMFPD010000382.1:0-2485 GCA_049969295.1 Anaerolineae bacterium
CGCCCCGCACTGCGGACCCGGACCGCTTCCTGGTGGTGGAGGTGCCGGGGGAAGAAGGGGAGGAGGGGGGCCGGGTCGTCGGGGAGGTGGACCGCGCCAGCGCCCCCTTGCTCATCCACCCGGGGGCCATCTACATGCACGAGGGGGACCAGTACGAGGTGGTGAACCTGGACTGGGAGGGACGACGGGCCTGGGTGCGCCCGGTGCAGGTGGGGTACTACACAGATGCCGGGCGCACCGAGGATGTGGAGGTGCTGGAGGTGCAGGCGGAAGGACCGTGGGGTGGGGCGCTGCGCGGCCGCGGGAGGGTGCGGGTCGCGAGCCGGGTCACCGGCTACCGCAAGGTGCGCCTCTACACCCACGAGAACCTGGGCTGGGCCCCCCTGGACCTGCCAGAGCGGGAGATGGAGACCACGGCCTTCTGGCTTGCGCTTCCGGAGGCATTCGTGGAGCGGCTGCGCGGGGCCGGCTTCTGGGAGGTGGAGCCCATCCGCGACTATGGACCGAACTGGGAGGTCCAGCGGCGGCGCGCCCTGGAACGGGACCGGCGCATCTGCCAGCACTGCGGCGCGCCGGAGCGCCCGGACCGGGAGCACGACGTCCACCACATCCGCCCCTTCCGCGAGTTCGGTTACATCCCTGGGGAGAACGAACACTACCTGCAGGCCAACGACCTGTCCAACCTGGTGACGCTGTGCCGGGATTGCCACCGCCTGGCAGAACTGGCGCAGCGGATGCGCAGCAGCCTCTCTGGGCTGGGGTACCTCCTGGGGCAGGTGGCCCCCCTGCACGTCATGTGCGACCCGCGGGACCTGGGGGCAGTGGTGGAGATGCGGGCCCGGAGGACAGGCCAGCCCACCATCTACCTCTATGACCGGGTACCCGGGGGCGCAGGGTTCAGCGAGCGGCTCTACGACCTCCTGAGGGAGCTCCTGTGGGCGGCCAGGGATGTGGTGGAAACCTGTCCCTGCCAGGGTGGGTGCCCTTCGTGCGTCGGCCCCAGCGCAGAGGTGGGCCCCGACGTGAAAGCCGGCACGCTGGGCCTGCTGGACGCGCTCCTGGCCCCGGCCTGATCCCCGTCCTCGTCTCCAACCGCGGGCAGACCCGGGTTGCCTCTGGTCCGGGTTTGACAGGAAGCGCAGCGTTGCGCGATAATCGCCCGCGTCCGCAGAGGGCGGATCCAGAGGGTGTCGGAGGCTCCACGCCGGATCCTGGGCAGGAGGTGTGAAGCCTCTACCGCCTGACCTGCCCTTTTGCAATCCCTGAGGAAGCAACGCACCCTTACGGTGTTTTCATCACGTGCACGTGCAAGGAGGCATACATGGGCGAGAAGAAGGTCCGCGTAGCCATCATCGGGGTGGGGAACTGCGCGTCGGCCCTCGTGCAGGGGGTGGTGTACTACCGCAACGCCCCTCCGGATGCCTTTGTCCCAGGGCTGATGCACACCGTCCTCGGCGGGTACCACGTCGGCGACATTGAGTTCAGCGCCGCCTTTGACGTGGACGCCCAGAAGGTAGACAAGGACCTCTCGGAAGCCATCTTCGCCGGGCCCAACAACACCTGCCGTTTCGCCGAGGTCCCGCACCTGGGGGTCCCTGTCTACCGGGGCATGACCCACGACGGCCTGGGCAAGTACCTCAAACAGGTCATCCAGAAGGCCCCGCGGGATACCGACCCCATCCAACGCATCCTGCAGGACACGGGCACGGACGTGGTGGTGAACTTCCTCCCTGTGGGCAGCGAGATGGCCACCAAGTGGTACGTGGAGCACGTCCTGGATGCGGGGTGCGCCTTCGTGAACTGTATCCCTGTCTTCATCGCCCGGGAGGAGTACTGGCGCAACCGCTTCAAGGAGCATGGTCTGCCCCTCATCGGGGACGACATCAAGTCCCAGGTGGGCGCAACCATCGTGCACCGCGTCCTCACCCGCCTCTTCCGGGACCGCGGGGTGCGGCTGGACCGCACCTACCAGTTGAACTTCGGAGGCAACACCGACTTCCTGAACATGCTGGAGCGGGAGCGGCTGGTCTCCAAGAAGATCTCCAAGACCAACTCGGTGACCTCCCAGTTGGACTACGAACTCCCAGAGGAGAACATCCACGTGGGGCCCAGCGACTACGTCCCGTGGCTCGCGGACCGCAAGTGGTGCTACATCCGCATGGAAGGGACCACCTTCGGCGGGGTGCCACTGAGCCTGGAACTGAAACTGGAGGTCTGGGACTCGCCCAACTCGGCCGGGGTGGTGATAGATGCGGTCCGCTGCGCGAAACTGGCCCTGGACCGTGGCCTGGCTGGGGCCCTGGAGGGCCCCTCGGCCTACTTCATGAAGTCGCCTCCGAAGCAGTACCCGGACGACGTGGCGCGGAACATGGTGGAGGCCTTCATCGCCGGGACGGACCGCGGCTAGTGCTGCACCACATTGGTTGTTGACGATATGTCGTTCTGAGCAAAGCGATGGAGAGGTAGGGGCGCACGGCCGTGCGCC
>JBMFPD010000383.1:0-2480 GCA_049969295.1 Anaerolineae bacterium
CCGGCGGTCTGGAACCCAGCCAGCGGCTACACGCGCCTGCCGCTGCCGGGCGAGAGTTACTTCGTCCTGGTGTTCAACACGCGACAGGCCCCCCTGAGAGAGGCGACCGGGCGGCGTGCCCTGGCCGACCTGGTGGACCGCGCCGCCCTCCTGCAGGGGGTAGGGGGGAAGGGGCTTGTGCTGGGCATGCCCCTCCCCTCGGGCCACTGGGCCCTCGGGACATTCCGCTGGGCTGAACCTGTGTCCCCGTCGGAGGCGGTGAGGGAGGCGCTCTCCGCTGCAGGTTGGGCCGATGCCGACGGAGATGGATGGCTGGACTTCCGCGGGAAACCGCGGGTCCTGGCGGTGGAGGCCAATGCCGAAAACCCCTGGCGGATAGAGGTGGCGCAGCGGGTGGCCGCCCAGTTGCGGGCGGCGGGGGTCCCGGCGGAACTGCAGGCTGTGGAGTGGGGGGTGCTCCTCAGCGACCTTTCGGCCCACACCTTTGACCTGGCTGTGCTGGACCTCCCCTTCCATGTTGAGCCGGCGGCCTGCACCCTCTGGCGGGAGGATACCGGCCGCAAGGGGGAGCCTTTCAACTGGTCTGGCCTGGCCGTCGAGGAACTGGAACGCCTGCACACCCTGCTGGAGGAAGCGCGCATGGTTCCAGGCTGCCGACCGGAGGACCGCGCCGCGGGGTACGCCTCCGTGTGGGCCTGGCTGGACCAGGAGCGTCCCTTCCAGGTCCTTTTCAGCCCGGCCCGGTGGCTTGTGGCCGACCCTGCCCTGAAGGGCCTGGTGGCCAGCCCCTTCCGTCCCTGGTACTGGAACCTCAACCGCTGGTATTGGACGGCGGAACCAGGCCCCTGACCCCCTCTACAGGACCAGTTCCAGCCGCAGGCGCTCTCCGTCCCGCAGGACCACCAGGGGCACCGGCCGGCCGGAGGGCAGCCTTGCCAGCATCTGGATCAGTTCCTCGGCATCGCGGATGGGCCAGCCGTTGCACTCCACGATGATGTCCCGGGGGCGCAGTCCAGCCCGCTCCGCCGAGGAGCCCGGGTGGACCTTGCCCACGTACGCGCCGGTGAGGGGTGGGCGGCCTTCCTTGCGGGCGATGGAGGCGGCGTCGGCCACCGCCGCGCCCAGGCGCGGGCGGGAGGCCCCCTGAGCCCTGGCCAGCAGGGCCTCCAGGCGCGGTGCGTTGAACCCCACCACCACTTCGCCGTCCACCACGATCACCGGGACCCCCTGCTGGCCCGACAGGCGGATCATCTCCGCCGCGGCCGCCGGGTCTGCCGAGACGTCCTTCTCCACGAAGGGGATCCCCTTCTGACGGAGGTACGCTTTGGCCTGGTGGCAGAACCCGCAGGTGGGCGTGGTGTAGATGGTGACCTGCATGGGAAACCTCCTCCTCAGATGATCCCTATGCGCCGCCATGCCCCTGGTGTGGAGGAGAGGCATTGTCCCCCGCGTCGGTGTCAAAGGCGGGGGCATAGGGCTTGAGGTCCAGGACGGGCGTGCCGTCCAGGGCGTCCAGGCCCCGCACCCGCAGGCGGTTTCCTTCCACGGCGACCACGCGGGCGACCGTCGCCCCGAGGGAGTTGGGGCGGTAGGGCGACCGCGTGGCGAAGACGCCCCGCTTGGGCACCGAGGGGTCGTCCCGGGGGTGTAGGCGCAGGCTGTACCCCTTGCCCGCCACCAGGTGAAAGTAGAAAATGACGAGCAGGGCATCTCCAGGTCGGATGCCGTCCAGCCCCTCCTCCAGTTCGGGCCGCAGGACGATCTCCGCCTCGTGCTGGCGCAGTTCCTCCGGCTCCGTCATCTCGCGGAAGGGGCTCCGCACCCAGCCGATGGGCGTGAGGGTGATGGCTGTCTCTCCTGCCTTCGGGCTGCTCTCCATCCGTGACTGCCTCCCGTTCCACAGGCATCCGCTCCCGGATCGGGGGATGGGAGAGGTCATCTCCACCTCACCCCTACCCCCTGGCCCCTTCCCCTCTCCGAGCCGGAGAGGGGAAGGGGTTAGAGGGTGGGGCGGCCCCTGCTCTCAGGGCACGCTCACTGTCACCAGGGGGCGGAGTTTCTCCAGGGTGGCCGGGCCGATGCCCGGGACGGCCAGCAGGTCGTCCACGGAGCGGTAGGGGCGGTGCTCCACGATCCGCTGGGCCAGGGCCGGGCCGATGCCGGGCAACGCCTCCAGTTGGGCGGAGGTGGCGGTGTTCAGGTCCACGGGTCCAACAGGTCCCTGGGGAGCCCTGGTTGGAAACGCAGGGGGCGGCTCGGTGGGAGGTGGCGTCTCGCCCCTGCGGGGCACGTAGAGGTGCTCGCCATCGGAGAGGGCGCGGGCCAGGTTGATGTGGTCCGTGTCCGCGTCCTCGGTGGGACCGCCCGCGGACACGATGGCGTCCTTGACGATGCTCCCTGGCGGGAGGAGGTAGACATCGGGGGCACGCACCGCGCCGCTCACGTAGACGCGGAGGGGGCCCGGCGTGGGCGTGGCGGTG
>JBMFPD010000384.1:0-2456 GCA_049969295.1 Anaerolineae bacterium
GCCCTTCGTGCGAACCGCCCTCACCGTCCACCGTTGCTTCTCCTCCGTCGTGCCAGTTCGTCGGCCCAGAGGGCCGTGAGTTCTGAAAGGTCCTGGCAGACCAGGTCCGGCTGGAGGGGCGAAGCGGCCGCGGCCTCGGCAGAGGTGAGGCCGCAGAGCACCAGGACCGAGCGCAGGCCGCACCGCCGCGCCCCAAGGATGTCCGTCTCCAGGCGGTCGCCGACCATGGCCACCCGCTCCGCTGGCAGGTGCAACTGGCGGAGCGCGTACTGGAAGATGGGCGCTTCGGGCTTCCCGATGACGAAGGCCTCTCGCTCCGTGGCGGCCTCCAGCGCGGCCACGATGGCCCCGTTGCCGGGGATGATCCCCTCGGCAGAGGGGAAAGTGCGGTCCGGATTGGTGGCCACAAAGCGGGCCCCAGCGCGCACGGCCAGCGTGGCCCGCCGCAGGTGGTCAAAGGTCAGGCGGGTGTCCATCCCCACCACCACCGCCGCCACGTCCAGGTCCTCCCGGGTGAGGACGAACCCCCGCTCCTCCAGGGCCTCCAGGAGGCCGTCCTGCCCGATGACGAACAGTTTGCTGCCGCGGGGCAAGGTCTCCTCCAGGTAGGCAGCCGTGGCCAGCGACGAGGTGATGACCGCCTCCGGCTCCACCTGGATGCCGAAGCGCGCCAGTTTGGCCTGGTACTGGGCCGGCGTACGGGTGGAGTTGTTGGTCAGGAAGCGGAACGGCGTGCCCGATTCCTGCAGGAGGGCGATGAACTCCCGGCCCCCCGGAAGCGGTTCCGTATCCCAGTAGAAGACGCCGTCCAGGTCCAGCAGGAACCCTTGCACTTCGTGCAATGCGTGCGATGTCCGTTGCATCTACATCTCCTCAGCCGCCGCAGGGCGGAGTGTGGCTTTCCCTCAGGTGCGCGAGCCAGCGTGCGTAGTCGTCGGGGCTGTCCAGGTCCCAGAGTTCCCACGGGTCGTCCACCGGGACGGTGACCACCTTGTCCCGGTGCTCCCGGAGGAGATCGCGGCCGCCCCGGTCCCCCCTCTGGGTCCGGAGGGCCGGGAAGAGGGCCCGGTGGAAGAGGACCGGGTTGCCCAGCCGCCCTCCGTGTTCGGGCGCGACGATGGGCCCGCCCGTCGCTGCAAACGCCTGTACCAGCCTCCGGAGGAGGACCGCAGTGAGGCCCACCTGATCTCCCAGGACGAAGGCCGCTGCCTCCACCTCCGGCCGCAGGGCCTCCAGGCCACACCGCACCGAGGTGCTCAGCCCCTCCTGCCAGGCCCGGTTCACCGCGACCTGTACCGGCCGCCCCTGCAGGAGCGTCTGAACCTCGCCAGCCCGGTGCCCCAGGACCACCACGACCTGGGCGAAGGGAACCGCCAGCACCTGTTCCACCACGTGCACCAGGAGGGGCACCTGCCCCTGGGGGTCCACGGGCAGGAAGGGCTTGGGGCGACCCATCCGTTCCGAACCTCCAGCGGCCAGGACGACCGCGGCCACAAGCGGCCCCGGACTCACCCCCACACCTCCACCACCTGGCGCACCGGTCCCAGCGCCACGAGGACCACGCGTCCGACCCGCGGCACCCGGCGCAGGGTCCGGGCGACCTCCCGTGCTGCCTCCAGGGGCCACGGTTCGCCCCACAGGGTGAGGACCGGCACCACCTCCGCCCCTTGAGGCGCGCCCTTGAGCCCGCCCTGGGGGTGTGCGAGGAGCGCGGCCACGGCCCGGGGCGTCAGGCGCGTGCCCACCTCCATGCCAAGGAGCGCGGCGGCCTCTTCCGGCCGGTGCACGGTCCCCGCATCCAAGGGCCTTCCCACGGCGTGCGCAGCGGCCACCGGCAGGAAGTGGGTCGTGTTCCGCGGGACCTGAGGCTCGTGGGCCGCCGGGGCCTTGAGCCACCGGTGGCGCGCCCCATCGGCTTCCACCAGGAAGAGGGCCCCGGGCCATGCCCGGGCCAACGCGTCCACCTCCTCCGGGGGGAGGCCTCGCACCTTGTGGCTGTGGAAACGGCCTTCCAGGGGAGGCGCGCGGAGGCCCTCGTCCACCTCTTCGGTCCGCGCCGCCGCCAGGAAGGTCATGAGGCCGGTGGCCAGGGCCTGGCCCAGGCGGACCCGCCACCCCTCTTCCTCTGCCAGGACCAGGGCCTCTCCGGGCCGCAGCGCCGGCTCCAGCATGTGGGTCGTGGTAACGTAGACGGCGGGCCAGCCGAGAGCGTGGGCCTCTTCCAGGAGCCAGAGGGCCAGGGAGGTCTTGCCTCCCGCGCCCACCAGAGAGACCATCCCTCCTGGCTTCTCAAGGCCGAGGGCGTCCACCAGACGCCCTCGGCGCCCTTCGCCCTCACCGCGCCCTCCCGGCATCCCTTGCCCGCTCCTCATCCTCTCGCCCCCACCTGCCGGCGGCAGGTTCCCTCCTTCCCCCTGCCTGTGGGGAGAAGGGCGGAAAGGGCACCCTGCCATACC
>JBMFPD010000385.1:0-2444 GCA_049969295.1 Anaerolineae bacterium
TGGGACAGTTGCCCGCCGCTCTCCAGGACCAGCCCCGCCACGCGCGCGAAGACCGGCGTCCAGCCAGGGTCCAGGGCCGGAGCGACGAGGATGTCGCCTGGGTGGACGCGCGCCAGGTCCGCAGGGCACCGGACGAGGCGCACCGGCCCCTGCACCAGGCCCGGGCAGACCACCACCCCCGTCAGGGCAGGCGTGGATGCCCTGGCTTCCTCCAGGGGCACCTGGCCCTGCAGGAACGGAGGGTACGCCACCGAAGGGGGCAGGCGGGCATCGTCCTGGCAGAGGCGCTGGAAGGTGCGCCACCGGCGCGCAAGGCGCGGGGTGTCCAGGGGCCTCTTCCCCAGGGCAGCCTCCCGGACCTCCTCCAGAGTGGCGAAGAAGATCCGCTCTGCTGCGGGCAGGGATCCCTGCTCGGCCCACAACCGGCCCATCGCCAGGAAGGCCCGTCGCTGGAAGGCCAGGACCTTCTGCCACGCGAACCGCTGCTCCTCCCGCAGCCAAACATAGCGGCGCGTCAAGCGGGCCAGCGCGCGCAGGACGGCCGCCTTCCAGCCGCGCCAACCCCGGAGGTGCCACTCCCAGGGGAGCCGTACCCGCTCCCCCGGCTGGCGCACCGTCCCCTCCAGGAAGCCAGCCACCAGCGCGACCACTTGCGATGGGTCCTCGCCGAAGGGCGGGACGTAGAGGTCCAGGCTGTACGAACGGTGCCCGTACCGGCGGAGGAACTGGGCCAGGGCCTGGGCTGCAGCCCCCTCGCCCTGGAGCGCGTCCACGCCCCCCTCCGCCCGGCAGCGCGCCGCCAGGTCCCCCAGGGCCTGGTTCATCTGGAAGGAGACGGTCTCCACGTCCCCGACGAGGGCCGCGGCCAGTTCCGCCCCGCGTCTGGGACCAGCCACCCACAGGCAGGCCCGCCTGAGGAGCGTGTACAGGACGTCCGCCAGGGTGAGGCTCCAGCGGTGGATGGCCAGGAGGTCCCGGCTCAGGGCCTGGGCTGATTCCACCAGGGACCAGAGGGCCTGGGGCCTCTCCTCCGCGGGCCTCTCCAGGACCTGGTCCAGGTCCTGTGCCAGCGCCTCCAGGCGCCGGCACAGGACTTCCTCAAAGGCCATCCACCGGCCGTAGTTGTGCCAGGGGGACCACAGGCGCCAGTCCCGCAAGAGGACGCGCCCCAGGGAGGCCCACATCGTCGGGTCCCCCAGGCCGCGGGGCCGGGCGACCTTCCGCCGCAGGGCCACCTCCCCGCGGGGGAAGAAGCGCGCTGCATCCTCCGGCAGCAAGGCGTCCGGGAAGACCTTGTAGATATGCTGGAAGACCTGCACGTCCACATAGGGGTGCCCTCTGCGGAGGCGGGTGATCTCCTTCCCGTCCAGGTCGTGGACGCCCAGGTAGGCCAGGGGCTGGCGGAAGGCCAGGTCCTCCAGGAGGGACCGGACCAGGGTCCAGCCCAGGGGGGAGACAGGCTGGGGGAAGCGCTCGTTGACGAAGCCAGCGGTCCAGAGGCGGTCCGGGTCGGCCGGGCCGTGTTCAAAGAAACCGTCAAAGCCAGCCGTCACCGGCCGGCTCTGGAGGAGGACCAGGTCTCCGTTCCAGAAACCGAACTCCACATCCTGGGGCGCACCGAAGAGGGTCTCCAGCCGGAGGGCGAGGGCGGCCACCGCTTCTACCTGGGCGGGCGTCAGGGACGGCACCTTCTGAAGGTGGGGCGGCACGGGCTCCTGCCGGAGCCCCCCTTCGGGACCCGGGGCCGGCCCCCACCGGCCCTCCTTGCGAGCAATCTGGGGCTTCTGGGCAGGGGCCAGCGTGGCACGGTCCAGCCACCACCGGTCCACCGCCCCCTGGCCTCCCACCACGCCCTGGCCCAGGCCCCACGTGGCCTCCACGAGGACCACATCCTCTGCCCCCAACGGGTCCTGGGAGAAGGCCACGCCAGAGGCCTCGCAGGGGATCAGGACCTGGACGAGGACGGCCATGCTCGCATCCCGGGCCTCGGAGCGAGCCCTCGTCCGGTAGGCCACGGCCCCTGGCGACCAGGAAGAAGCCCAGCACGCCAGGACCGCCCGCTCCAGGGCTTGGAGACCCTGCACGTTGAGCCAGGTGGCTGCCTGGCCAGCGAAGGAAGCCTCGGGCAGGTCTTCCTCCAGGGCGGAGGAGCGGACGGCCACGGGGACTGGCCGGCCCTGGCCCAGGCGGTGGTAAGCCCTGGCAAGGGCCTCCGCTACGTCCCGGGGAAGCGCGCTGGGCGGGCTGCCCAGAACGCTGTGGCCTCCACCGCGGCGCGGTAGGCCGCTGCCGTCACGCAGAAGCCGTCCGGCACAGGCAGGCCGTGGCGACGGGCCTCCCCCAGGCGGGCGGCTTTGGCCCCCGCGGAGGGGAGGTCGTCCAGCCCCACTTCGTCCAGCCAGCGGATGTAGTGGCTCATGTCTTCCCTTGCCGAGGCCGTCAAC
>JBMFPD010000386.1:0-2428 GCA_049969295.1 Anaerolineae bacterium
AGCGCAAGGCCCAGCCGCCGCACCAAGCCATCCAGCCGCAGGGAAAAGAGGGCCTCCCGCAGCCGCCACGGCCCCCAGACGAGCAGGAGGAGCAAGGTTTGCCCCAGGGTCCAGGCACGGCCTGTCCCGCGGCTAGAGAGGCTGTAGGGGAAGATGCGGCGCTGCACCAGGTAGTCGGCGAACTCGGGCCGCTCCCACCCCGGCTCCATGCAGGCGATCTGCCCCGGCGCGCAGCGCGGGAAGAGTTCGGCCGCCGCCCATTCGTACAGCGGCACCCGGTCACGCCAGCGCCCGCGCAGGTCGTGGACCACAGGGAGGCCGGTCAGGTCCGAGGCCCACGGGAGAAGGTCGGGGTGGACGACGAGGAGGTCCTCCAGCCCAGCGAGGGCCAGCGCGGGGTTGACCGTATCGGGCAGGGCCGGGTCCCAGACTACAAGGCCGCGCAGGACGGGGGCGTAGGCCCGCACGGCCGCGGCGAGGTCGGCCAGGGGCTCGGCGTGCAGCCCGAAGGCTTCCTCGTAGTAAGCCAGGTTGAGGCGGTCCGAGTTGCCGATGTAGGAGCGGTACTTGGCCTGCCAAATGTCCTCGGGCAGGAAGACCTCGTTGGTGGTGCGGGCGCGGACGTCGTCGTAGATCCCCCAGTCCAGGTAGAGGCGGGGCCCCTGTCGGTTGGCCAGCCCTTGAAGAGAGACAGCGACGAGGCGCTCCGCGTAGGTCAGGGCCGAGACGTCCAGCACGTGCATCGTAGGATCAGCCGTCAGCGGTCAGCCATCGGTGGTCAGCCGCGGGCCATGGCCCAGAGGCGGCGCGCTGTGCTCTCCCACTCGGGGAACCCCTCCGGCTCCTCCGGGTACTGCAGGTAGTGGGCCTTGATCTTGCCCGCCAGGCTGGAGACGGCGAGGAGCCGCCGCAGGCTCTGCCCGGAGAAGCCCCCGCTGAGCACGCCCCCCACCATCTTGAGGCCCATGGCGAGGGTAGAGGCCAGGTCCGCGGGGACCTCGTAGTGCAGGTTCAGCGCCTCAAAATCCCGCTGGTTGAAGATCAGCCCGTGGTGGAAGAGCCAGTTCACATCCCCGCGGGAAAGTTCGGCCGCGGCAGGCAGTTGCGCAAGCCCGGCGGCGAACTTGGCCCCCTGGCCGCGGAAGTAACGGGTGTTGTAGGGCCACAGGGCGGCACGGCTGGGATCTCCCCTGGCCAGGGCCTCCTTTGCGACTTCGGCAGCGATCTGGCAGGCAGTGAAACCGCTCGTCACCCCCTCGCCGGAGAAAGGCTTGTTCTGGTAGGCAGCGTCGCCCATGACCATGAAGCCATCGCCCACCAGGGAGAAGGGCGACCGGCGGAAGGGGACCGTACCCTGGCAGCGCCGCACCACGCGGCCGGGGTCGCCGAAGTACTCCTCGCGCCACTCGCGGTGCTTCTGCCAGGCGTAGTCGTAACTCCCCGGCTGGCCGATGCCCAGGATGACCTGGTCGCCCGGGCCCAGGTTCCAGAAGGCCTTGTGGAAGGGGTAGAAGTTGGAGCCGGTGGGGTAGGGGCCTCCAGCAGTCCCCTCCCGGTACTCCAGGCAGACGAAGAGCCGCTCCGTATCGCGGATGGGGTCGTTCTCCACGCCGAACGAGTCCGGCAGGAGGGTGCGCACCTCGGCCTTGACGCCTGAAGCGTCGGCCACCAGGGGGGCATGGGCCTCAAAGGGCTTGCCATCCACCTCCCCCCGCACGCCGACAAGGCGCGATCCCTCCAGGAGGACCCCGGTGACGCGGGCACGTTCCACGATTTCGCCGCCGCTCTCGCGGACGTAGCGGTGCATGCGGCGGTGGAAGAGGGGCTTGTGCATCACGTAGAAGGGGTAGCGGATTTCCACCTTGACCTTCAGGTCGGGGGACCACATCAGGCCGCTCTCGGCCAGGTGCTCCACCTCGTCGCCTTCCGGCAAGGGGATGCCGAACTCCGCAAAGCGGATGGCATCCATGTGGAAGATGCCGATGTGCTGGCCCAGTTCGTCCAGGGCGCGCTTCTCCAGGACGAGGACCCGGTAGCCGGCCTGGGCAAGCCGCCAGGCGAAGTAGCAGCCGCTGGTGCCGGCCCCCACCACCACGACGTCGGCCTTGAACACGGTTGCCATGTCAGCCCCTCCGCTAGCGCCGTCGCGTCTTCTCCTGGCCACGGGCAAAACGAAACTGCTCAGTTGCAGGACCAGGTGCCCAGGGTGCTTTCGCTCTGTTCACGCCATCAACGAATGAGGGAACGAATACACGAATGGCCTGCGGTCGCGCCGGGCTCATTCGTGTATTCGTTGGCCAATTCGTTGACGGCTTTCTCCAGGCCGCTAGAGCGCGTTGCCCCTGGAAAGGTTGGACATCCGTCCGACCATGCAAAGAGCAAAACAAAATCTTTATAGCACAGGCCAGGCAGGAGCGCAAACGGCGCG
>JBMFPD010000387.1:0-2426 GCA_049969295.1 Anaerolineae bacterium
CCCCCTCAACCTCGCCCTGACGTGGGTGGGCCGCCTGGAAGCGCTCCTCCTGCGGTGGGTGGACCTGCCCATCGGCACCTCCCTGATCGCCCTGGCGGAGAAGGCCAGGGCCTGAGGCGACCCGGGTGAAGCCGCTCCCTGGTCCTGGGCTCCGTTGATTCCTGGAGGCATGGCATTCCGATGTGATCCAGCCCTAGGCCAGGAGGCGCCTGGCCAGTTCCACTGCGCCGATGGCATCCTCGGCGTAGCCGTCGGCCCCGATGGCCTCGGCCCACTCCCGGCTCACCGGCGCGCCGCCCACCATGACCCGCACCCGGTCCCGCAACCCTGCCGCCTTGAGCGCCTCAATGACCTCCCGCTGGACCTCCATCGTCGTGGTCAGCAGGGCTGAGAGGCCCAGGATGTCGGCCTGAGCCTCCTGGACCCTGGCGACGAAGGCCTCCGTGGGCACGTCCACGCCCAGGTCCACCACCTGGAAGCCGCTGGCGGAGAGCATCGTCGCCACCAGGGACTTGCCGATCTCGTGGATGTCGCCGCGCACGGTGCCGATGACCACCGTCCCTGCCCCCTGGACCGCCTGCTGGCGGGCGCGCAGGGCTGGTTCCAGGAGGGCCATCGCGCCCTGCATGCCGCTGGCGGCCACCACCAGGTGGGGCAGGAAGTACTCCCCCGAGGCGAACTTCTCCCCCACGATCTCCATCCCAGGCACAAGGCCTTGGTTGAGGATGGTCAGGGGTTCCAGGCCCGCGGCGAGGGCCTGCCGGGTCAGGTCTGCCGTGGCCTCTGGGTCTCCCTGCACGAGGCTTTCTGTGATCTGCCGCAGGAGTTCCTCGTCCTTCATGCGCGATCCTCTCCTTCCAGGTTGGGCAGCCGGTCCAGGCCGAAGCGGCGGGCAGCGGCGGTGGCGATCTCCCGCAGGTCGCGGCGGAGTGCCTCGGGCAGGGGAGAAGGGGTGTAGGTCGCCAGAAGTTGGCGCACGCGCTCGCGCGCCCGCTCGAAGGCCGTCTTCGCCCCGCGCCGTTTCCAGGCATCCAGCGAGCCCCGGTCTATGACCTCCGAGGGGATGTAGAGTTCCTGGCGGAACCACTGGAGGGTGTGGGGCTGAGCAAGGTAGTCGGCTCGGTGGCCCCGCCTGCGGATGAGGTCCAGGGCAATGGGGTCCTCGCGGGCCTGGATGCCGGCGGCCAGCCGTTTGGCCATGCCGATGATCTCCGCATCCAGGACCAGTTTCTCCAGGCTCTGGCACGACTCAAAGTCCAGCATCCCTGCGCCAGAGACCATGTTGATCCCCGCGAGGGCTGCCAGGAGCGTCCCTCCGGCCGATTCCAGGCCGCATTGGGCGTCCACCACCTTGGCATCGCTCATGCCCAGGTAGGCGTGGGTGGGCAGGCCGAGGGCCTTGCCCACCTGGGCGTAGGCGCAGTCTATCATCCAGGTCTCCACCGCGCCCATGGGGGGTGTCCCCTCCCGCATGTCAAACGCGGCTGGCGAACCGCCCCAGACAATGGGCGCGCCCGGCTGGGCCACCTGGCAGATGACCACGCCGCTCAGGTTTTCGGCTGTGTGCTGCACCACCGCGGCCGCCAGGGTGACCGGCGCCGTGGCCCCGGCCAAGGGCATGGAGACCAGTTGCGCCGGGATGCGGTGCCGAGCGCAGTCCATCAGGTTCTGGCAGGTGAGGTCGCTCCAGAGGAGGGGCGGCGAGGGGCAGACGTCAAAGATGGCGATGGGCCGCTCCGCCAGCGCCCGTTCGCCCCCGGCCACCGCCGCCAGGAGGTCCTTCATCACCCACCAGGTGTCCTTGCGGAAGGCGCCGGTGACGATGGGCTTGCGCATGTAATTCAGGGCGATGTAGAGGCGGTAGAGGTCGGCGATCTCCCGCGGCACGTCGGTACAGATGAGGGCTGTGCTCTGGGCATCCAGTTGGGGCAACACCTCCACCAATTTGACGAAACGCACAAAGTCGGCAGTGACAGGGGGGCGTTGCTCCCCGGTCTCGCCATCCAGCAGGGTGATGGCCGCTGAGCCGGGGTCAAACTGGATGTGGTCGCCGCCGTAGTGGACGGCCGGGTTCCCCTCCAGGTCGTAGAGGTGGAACTCCGAAGGGGCGGTCTTCAGGGCCTGCCGCACGAGAGGCTCCGGGATGCGGGCCACCTGTGCCCCGAAGTCCACCTGCGCGCCGGCCTCGGCCAGGAGGCGCAGGGCCTCTTCGTTGTGGACCCGCACGCCGGGGTCCATGAGAAGGGCCATCGCCTCGGCGATGATCCGTTCCACCAGGTCCTCGGACAGGAGCGCGAACTGGGGACGCATGGACAAGACCTCCTGCTGTTCTTCTGCCGTTGGACGTCAAGGTCCCGTTGGGTCACACCCCGGCCAGCAGGGCCAGCACCACCCCGCCGGCCATCACCGAGCCGATCTGCCCGGCC
>JBMFPD010000388.1:0-2406 GCA_049969295.1 Anaerolineae bacterium
AGGAACGAGCCCTACTACCCGGTGCCCAGGGAGGAGAGCGAGGAACGTTACCAAAGGTATTTGGAGGAAGCGAAGCGGCTCAAGGGCGTTTACTTCGCGGGAAGGCTTGGGGACTACCGCTACTACAACATGGACCAGGCGGTGGCCCGGGCGCTGAAGCTTTTTGAGGAGATCGTCCATGAGTGAACGGGTCTGCGCGGTGATCGTGACCCACAACCGGAAGGAGCTTCTAAGGGAGTGCCTCCAGGCCGTCCTCTCCCAAACCCGCCCCCCGGACCACGTCCTGGTGGTGGACAACGCCTCCACCGACGGCAGCGCGGCAATGGTGCGGCGGGAGTTCCCCCAGGCCCGCCTGTGGGAAAACGAGGAGAACCGGGGCTTCGCCGCGGCCAACAACCAGGCCATCGCCCAGGCGCAGGGCCGCTGCCTCTTCCTCCTCAACTCCGACGCGTTCCTGCGGCCCGGCGCGCTGCGGGCCCTCCTGGAGTTCATGGACGCGCACCCCGAAGCCGCGGTGGTGGGGCCCAGGGTCCTGAACCCGGATGGGACGGTGCAGCCTTCCTGCTTCCGCTTCCCCACGGCGTGGGACGTGTTCTGCGAGATGGCCTTCCTCTCGGCCCTCTTCCCCGGGAGCCCCCTCTTCAACCGCCGGGGCATGGGCGGTGTTGACCGGCGCACGGTGTGGGAGGTGGACTGGGTCCTGGGCGCGGCCATGGCTGTGCGCCGGGAATGGGCCGAGCGGGTCGGAGGACTGGACGAGGGGTACTTCATCTATGCCGAGGAACTGGACTGGTGCCGCCGCATCCGAGAGGCCGGGGGACGCGTCTTCTTCTTCCCCGGGGCGGAGGTGGTGCACTACGGCGGGGTGAGCAAGGCCCGCGCCCGGGAAGCCATCCTGCCGCGGGCCTTCGCCAGCCGCTTCCGCTACTACGAGCGGTTCCACGGCCGGGGGTACGCGCGGATCGTGCGCGCCCTCACAGCCCTGGGGATGGTCCTCAGGCTTGTCGCCCTGGGGCCTGCGGCCCTAGGGAGGGACTTCGGGGCGCGGGACGCATGGCGCGCCTACCGGGGCGTCCTCCGGGAGTCGCTGCGGGGCTGGTGAGGCCCTCTTGGCGAGGAAGGGGACATGGAACGCCGACACGAACAGGTCAGGGCCTTCTATGACCAGGATGCCGACGACTACCAGTGGCGGCGCTGGTTCGCCTCGCCGGTAGCCCGGGCCAATTACCAGATGACCCAGGAAGCCCTTCTGGAGGCGTTGGCCCCGGAAGCGGAGGAGGACATCCTGGAGGTGGGATGCGGGCCAGGCACCTGGACCGCCGTCGTCGCCCCCCGGTGCCGGAGCCTGACCGCTGTGGACATCTCCCCCCGCATGGTGGAGCAGGCCCGAGCCTACGTCCAGGCTCCCAATGTGCGGTTTGAAGTGGCCGACTTCGTGCGCTGGGACGCCGGCCGCACGTGGGACAAAGCCTTCGCCGTCCGCGTCTTTGAGCATTTTGAAGACAAGCCCCTGGCCCTTGCGCGCCTTCGGGACCTCCTGCGGCCTGGAGGGCGGCTGGTCCTGATCACCAAGACGGTGCCCAGCCTCTGGAACGGCCGGGTGCGCATGCTCCGGCTGGCGCGGCGCCTCCTCGGCCGGGAGGGGGCTCGGGAACAGGCCCGGCGGGCAGCCTTCTGGATGCAACGGGTGCATCCCCTCCGCCTGCGCCACCTTCTGGCCGAAGCGGGCTTTGGGGCCATCTCCATCGTGCCGGTGATCTTCCGCCCGCCCATCTTCGCCCGCGGGGAAGACGAGTACCCTTTGATCGGGCCAGGCTGGGAGGAACCCCTCCTTGAGTTCAGCCTGGCCGTGGCGCGCCGGGTGCGGCGGATGCCTGCCTGGGTCCGGCTGTGCTGCACCCTGGGGAGCGAGTCGTACCTGGCCGTGGGCCAGCGAGAGGGATGACGGATGCGGTGCGCGTTGGTGGGGTACGGGCGCAGCGGAGACCCCCGGGCCATCGGGGGCCAGCAGGCCCTGATGCGACGGCTCGGTCGTTTCCTGGGCCAGCGCGGGGAGCAGGTGGACTTCCTGGTGCTGGGGAGGCGAGAGGAAACATGCCCCTGGCAGGAGTGGGGGCAGGTACGGGTTTTCCGAACCCTCCCTGCGCTCCTCCAATCGCTCAACGGCTCCTACGACCTGGTCGTCCTGACCCGCTTTCCCCTGAGGATGTACCCTGCGCTGCTGCGCCACCTGGCAGGCCGCCCCCAGGGGCAGACCTGGGCCTACCTCTACCTGGTCTGGCCTTCCCGGGTTCTCTCTCGCCTGGCCCGGCGGCTCCTCTTCCGGCACGTGGATGTGGTGGCTGCCGCATCTCCCCGCCTCTTCCGGGAGGTCCGGCGCGCCGGGGCCCGCGGTTTCCTTTTCCT
>JBMFPD010000389.1:0-2387 GCA_049969295.1 Anaerolineae bacterium
CTTCCAGGGCCAGTTGGTGCGCTCCCTGCAGGCTGCCTCCCGCCTGGCGCAGCAGGTGGCGAGGCCCGGGCCGGTCAGCGTGACCACCCAGTTGGTGGTGGGCGCGGCCGACGAGACCGACTGGGAGATCCTCCGCCTGTCCCACACCCTGTACCGCGACCTCCGCCTGGCCCGCATCTACTATAGCCCCTTCCGCCCCATCCCGGACACCCCCCTGGAAGGCCATACGCCCACGCCTCTGGAGCGGGAGCACCGTCTCTACCAGGCCGACTTCCTCCTGCGGTCCTACGGCTTTGGCGTGGAGGACCTGGTCTTTGACAGCCAGGGCAACCTCCCCCTGGACCGAGACCCCAAACTGGCCTGGGCCCTGGCCCACCCGGAGCATTTCCCCGTGGAGGTCAACCGGGCAGGCCGGTACCTCCTGCTGCGGGTGCCGGGCATCGGGCCCGTGGCCGCAGACCGGATCCTGCAGGAGCGGCGCAAAGGGGTCCTCTCGGACCTGGGGCACTTGCGCCAACTGGGCGTGCGGGTGGACCGGGCCGCTCCTTTTGTGCTCCTCAACGGCCGGCGCCCGCCGTGCCAACTGAGCCTCTGGTGAGCCAGTCCACAAGGTGCCCCCCGGTTCCGCGGTGCACGAGGACGGCCCTGGCAGGGGCAGGCCCTGCCTCTCCAGAGGGAACGGCCCAGGGTCCCCGGAAGTGGTGCGGCTATCCACCCCTTCCCCAGCCCCGCGCGCGGAGTGGGGTTGGAGACAGGGCGATACATACACTCCCCCAGCAAGCGTCCGAGGCAGTGTCTGTTGCCTCTAGGGATGATCTTCCCTGTGGTCAAGCACTACTCTCTGACGATCCAGGGCAGGAAGTACCTCTGCACGGCCAGCGGCGTGGCCGTGGGCGTGGGGGTCTTGGTGGGCACGCGGCCGATGACCTCCAGGCTGTAGGTGTAGTTGCACCCCCCCGCAATGGGGTTCTTCTGCCGGACCAGGATGAAGTAGTCGCCTGGCGCTGTACACGTCCACACCAGGCGGGAGGCCGGCGGGTTGGCCTCATCGTCGTCGTTGCTGGCAATGGGGGAGCGCCCGTCCGTATCCAACAGCATGATGAGGGTGTCGTTGGCATAGGGTGGGTTCAGGGCGAAGGTGCGGATGGTGTAAGAGTACCCCGGTTCGGCGAAGAAGCGGGCGTAATCCACATCCCCGGGCCGGTGGAAGTTCCTGGACTGGGCCCAGCCGTTGGGGAAGATCCAACGGGCATCCCACGGAACGTCATCCGGCTCGTAGGGGTCCAGGCAGGGTGTGGGGGTGGGCGTTGCCGTCGGCGTCCAGGTGGGCGTAGCCGTCGGGGTGGCAGTGGCCGTCCTGGTGGGCGTGGGGGTCGGCGTCTTGGTGGGCGGAGGCGTCTCCGTGGCGGTGGCTGTGGCGGAGGGCGTCGCCGTCGGCGTCCAGGTAGGTGTGGCTGTCGGCGTGGCCGAAGGGGTGGCCGTCGCCGTCGGCGTTGGCGTGATGGTCGGGGTCGCGCTGGCTGTCGGTGTCGGGGTGATCGTCGGAGTGGCCGTCGCTGTCGGGGTCAAGGTGAACGTGGCCGTCGGCGGCGGTGCCCAGGTGCCCGTGGGGGTATGAGTGGGCGTCCTGCTGGGAGTGGCCGTCGGCGTGCAGGACGCGGTCGGCGTCCCCGTGGGCGTGGCAGAAGGTGTTGGCGTCCACGTACGGGTGGGCGTGGGCGATGGAGTCGCTGTGGGCGTGGACGTCCGGGTTGGGGTGGCCGAGGGAGTCGCCGTGGGCGTGGACGTCCGGGTGGCCGTCGCCGTGGCGGAGGGCGTCCGGGTGGCGGTGGGCGACGGCGTCCAGGTGGATGTGGACGTGGCGGTGGGCGTCGGCGTGGGAGGTGCTTCCTGGCAGGGGATGATGGTGGGGACATGGGCTGGATCGGTGGCGATCTCCAGCCGGTCCAGGCGGGCATCTGGCTCCCGCGCCTTGAAGCGCAAGGTGTGGGAGCCGGCCTCTAACGCCCAAGGTCCCAGGTTGGACCAGGCCCAGTCCCACCGTCCATCCCGCTGGGGGAGGTCCCAGCGCACCCACTCGCCTCCGTCCACCGAGTACCAGAAGGAGTCGTTGTTCCAGGAAAGGCCCATCGCCCGGGCCCAGACCTGGTAGAGGTCCGCCCTGGGCACCTCAAAGGCCAGGGTCGCGTAGCCATCCTCCCGCACCGGGCTCGCGATGTACTGGCAAGCGGAGGCTTCGTACGCGCTGCCGACGGCCATAGGGCTCTGGAGGGCCAGGTCCTCCGCCTCGTAGACGAGGAGGACCGGCGCGCCGGGGGCCCAACCGGTGGGCGTCGGCGTCCAGGTGGGGGTCGGGGTGCGGGTCACCGTGGGCGTCGGCGTGGAGG
>JBMFPD010000390.1:0-2378 GCA_049969295.1 Anaerolineae bacterium
TGGCCTGGCGCTCGCCGGAGGTGCGACTGGCGGCCCGCTTGCAGCGCGCCGTGGAGGCCCGCCCCTTCCCCACCATCTTCGGCTGGCACACCCAGCGCGACGACGAACTCTCCTTCATGGTGCTCCTCTCGGCCAACGGCCTGCGCCTGGTGCCGAGCCACCTGGCGAGCAACTTCTCTTTCCACAGCCGGGTGCCGTACGAAGGCCCCTTCGTCCAGGACCACGCCAGTCCCAGCGAGGTCCGTCTGGAGCCGGACAAAGTCTACCTCACCTTCACCCTCTCGGATGGCGACCAGTTGGTCTTGATGAATACGGCGGAACTGGGCAACTGGCGGCGGGAGGAGCGCGGCCGCGTGCCCTTCAACTGGGAGTGCCAGCCCCTTCTGGTGGAGATCGCCCCGGCCCTGCTTTCCCGGTACCACCGCACGCGGGCCCCTAACGACGACCTCATCGCCGGCCCTTCTGGGGCCGGCTACGTGATTCCGCCGCTCCTGCCCAACCTGGAGGCCTACCTCCGCGAGACCCGGGCCGTGTGCCGCCGCGCTGGCCTACGCGTCCTCACCTCTTACATCGCCGACCCGCCGCGGCGGGTCGTTCGGGCGCATGGGGCCCTGGAGGAAATGATCGGCTTCCTGGCTGGCTACGTCCACATGGGGCGCACGCCCCTGCACCTGGCCCGTGGCAAGGCCTTCGTGGCCAATGCCTGGCCCCACCTGACCCAGATCTGGGACGACAGCGACACCTGCCTGGAGGCGGTGCGCGGGCTTGTGGAAGCGCCGGGCCCGACGCCGCGCTTCATCGGCGTCCACCTGAGCGCGTACAAGACCACGGTGACCGATGTGTACCGGTTCGTGGCGACCCTGGACCCCGGACGGGTGAAAGTTGTGCGGGCTGACGAGTTCCTGCTGGCCGCAGCACAGCACCTGGGCGCGGGCGGAAGGTAAAGCCGAGTCGGACGAGGCACAGGCAAGGAGGCGATCGCAGTGGACGAGAGGCTTTCCGCAAAGGTCAAGGTGTTGTACGGCGTGGCCGACCTGGGCATCGCCATGCTCACGGCGTCGGTCCAGTTCTTCCTGCTCTACTTCCTCACCGACGTGGTGCTGGTGGACTCCGCGCTCGCCGGCACGGCCCTCCTGGTGGGCAAACTCACCTGGGACGCCGTGAACGACCCCCTCTTCGGCTGGATCTCGGACCGCACCCGCTCCCGGTGGGGACGGCGTCGGCCCTACCTCCTCTTCGGGGCGCTGCCCCTCGGCCTGACCACCTGGCTCCTCTACTCCATCCCGTCCGGGCTCACGGGCGTCCAGGCGTTCCTGGTGGTCCTCTTCTCCTACCTCCTGTTTGACACGATGCACACCCTGGTTAGCACGGCCTATTCCGCCCTCTCCCCGGAACTGACCTACGACTACGATGAGCGCACCTCCCTCATCACGGTGCGCATGGTCTTCACCGTGCTGGGGTACATCCTGGGGGCGGCGGCCACGACCCCCATCGCCGGGGCGATGAAAGGGGTCCTGGGGAGCGAGAAGGCGGGCTACAGCGGTATGGGCGCGGTCTTCGGGCTCATCGCCATGGCCACGGTGCTGACCACTGCCTTCGGCGTCAAGGAGCCCAAGCGCCCGGAGGCCAAGCCCTCGGCCCTGCCGCCCCTGCGCTCGGTGCTCCTGACCTTCCGCAACCGGCCCTTCATGCAACTGATGGCCGCCCAGTTCCTGAGCAGTTTCAGTTTCACCCTGATGACCAGCCTCCTGCCCTTCTTCGTCATCTACCAGATGGACATGGAGGCCCAGATCCCCTTCCTGATGCTGACCCTTCTCGTCACCATCGGCCTCTTCCTCTTCCCTTGGAAGGCGGTGTCGCAACGCATCAACAAGGGGCCCTCGTACGCCCTGGGCCTCCTGATCGCCTCCCTGGCGGTGTGCGCCAGTTTCCTCCTCCCGTATGGACCGTCCCCTGTGCTGTACCTCATCGCCTTCCTGGCGGGCCTCGGCTTCTCGGCCCAGTGGGTCTTCCCCTGGAGCATGATGCCGGACGTGATTGAGGCCGACCAGGTGATGACGGGAGAGCGGCGCGAGGGCATCTACTACGGCGTGTGGGCCTTCCTCACCAAGTTCACCAATGCCCTGGGCATCGCCGTCAGTGGCTGGGCCCTCAAACTGTTCGGCTACGTGCCCAACGTCGCCCAGACGGAGTACGCGCGGCTGGGCATCCGGCTCTTCTTCGGCATCGTGCCCTCGGTGGTCCTCATCCTCAGCCTACCCCTTCTCTTCTGGTATCCCATCACCCGGGAGAGCCACGCGCGGTTGAGAGCGGAACTCCAGGCCCGGAGCGGCGGGGGGTCAGCCTGAGGGCGAGAGGCGGTAGGGCGTCGCCGTGGG
>JBMFPD010000391.1:0-2116 GCA_049969295.1 Anaerolineae bacterium
ATCGGAGCCTCGGACTACCCTCGGCGGCGCCTCCAGGCGAAGAACCCTCCCAGGGACCCCAGGCCGCTCCCCAGAAGCCACAGGGTCTGGGCTTCCGGGATTTCGGGAGGTGGCACTGGGTCCGGCGGGACCACGATGATGGCCGAGTCCCGGTCCTGGTGGCCTTCGCGGTCCTTGATGTAGACCACGTTCTCCTGGGGGCCCGGCGGCGCGTTGTCCGCCACGCGCACCCTCAGGCGAAGCGTGCCCTCCATAGGCGGGTCCAGGGTGCCCAGGAACCAACGGACCACGCCATCCGCCTCCATCGTGCCGCCGCTCACATAGATGAGGTACGGCGGCAAGTGGTCCGACACCACCACCTCGTGCAGGCGGTCGTTGCCCTCAACCCTCCACCGGAGGACGAACTCCACCTCCTCGCCTGGGCGGGCCCTGTCCGGTTGGGCTTCCTTCGTGATGTGCAGCCTCCCCCAGGGCTCCGGCGTGGGCAGGGGCGTGCGGGTGGGCCGCGGCGTAGGCGAGAAAGTTGCCGTCGGAGCAGGGGTCCAGGTGGGCGTCGGCGACGGCAGGACAGGGGCCGTCGCAGTCGGTGTCCCGGTAGGGGGTGGTGTCTCCGTAGGCGTCGCCGTGGGCGTACCAGTAGGCACGGGCGTTTCCGCGGGCGTCGCCGTGGGGAGGGGCGTCTTCGTCGGCGTGGGGGTGTCCGTGGGCGTCGGCGTGGGCGTGTAGGTTGGCGTGGCCGGTCGGCGTGAGGGTGGGCGTGCCCGTCTCCGTGGGCGTCGCCGTGGGGAGGGGCGTCTCCGTCGGCGTGGGGGTGTCCGTGGGCGTCGGTGTGGGCGTGTAGGTTGGCGTGGCCGTCGGCGTCGGGGTGTAGGTCAGCGGCGGCTGTAGGAGGAGATCGCGGAATTCCACGCAGCCGACCTGGGGTTTGGGGTTGTACACCCGGACCTCATCCGGCGAGACCACGATCCAGCCCGGCGGCCCCTCGGCGGAAAGGGAGATGTAGCCAGGCAGATTGGTCTCCACGATGGAATACCCCTGGGGCGAGGGGCCGGCGTAACTCAGGTCAAAGTGCCCGGAGACGTCCGAAAAGGTCTGGTCCACGAGGGTCCACACGGTCCCATCGTAGACGAACAGGGAAACCATGGCCCCCTGGATGGGGATCGGGGTGGGAGCCGCCAGAAAGACGTAGCCAGCGAAAAAGCGTGGCTCTGGGGCTGGGCTGGGGGTTCCCGTGACGGCGAGGTCGTCGTAGAAGTTGTTGTTCCCATAGGTGGCGGGGGGCACGGCGCCGAAGCGGATCCAGTTGGCGTTGACCGGTGTCCCACCGCTCCCCGAGGTGGCCACCAGGGAATAATAGCCTGGGTTGTCAATCTCTATGATGTGGTAATAGGCATGGGGGGCCGTGGTGTGCAGGCTGTAGAAGCCGTTGCCCGCCGTCCTGGTGGCGGAGAGGAGCACCCCTTTGTCCGTGGGGCTGGACGAGCCCCACAGTTGGACGATGGTGTTGGGGATGCCCCCGATGGGGGAACTGGGATGGCCCCTCAACACGTACCCCTGGAAGACCCGCGCTGTTGGTGGCGGGGTGCCAGTGGCCGTGGCGGTGGGGCTCGGGGTGACCGTCGGGCCAGGCCAGGGGGTGGGGGTGTCCGCCAGGCGGTCGTAGAAGAAGACGCACCCCAGGGGGTTGTAGCCGAAGTACTCCAGGCGGTCCGGGGTCCTGACGATCCAGCCCGGCGGTCCCAGCGCGCTCACCGAGATATAGCCGGGCGGGTTCTGTTCGGTGACGGCGAAGCCCTGGATCGGCCCCCCCACATACTGCAGGAAGAAGTACCCGCTCGGGCCGACTGTCTGGTCGGTGTCGGCGAGAAGCCAGTCGGAGCCATTCCAGGCCCAGAGGGTCAGTGTGGCCCCTGGGATGCCCTGTTCGTTGGGGTCCAGAACCCACCCGCAGAGGCTGTAGGTGATCCCATCGGCGCCCACGGCCTGGGGCTCGGGGGAACCGGACCCTGGTGCGGGGGTGAGGCCGCTGGCAGGACCCACCACGGTGTCCGCGGCCCGCACGAGGCCGGCCCCTGCGATGAGGAGGATCGCCAGGGCCAGGAACACCCACCAGAGG
>JBMFPD010000391.1:2126-2376 GCA_049969295.1 Anaerolineae bacterium
CGGCTTTTCGTCCCTCCGGCCGGGCTCCGGAGCGCTTTGAGGTTCTTTGTGTCCATCCGTCCCTCCCGCGCGGTGCCCCGCGCTCTTCCTCTACGCAGGCTCCCCCTGCTCTCCGGTAGCAACCGACCTGATGTGAGATAGGGCCAGAGGGTCATTTTGATTCATCTATCACTAACAAACATTATACCGTTGACTTTCTGCCCTGTCAACTTGCGGAAACATCCCCCGGTGCGGCCGCGACAGGACTCAG
>JBMFPD010000392.1:0-2374 GCA_049969295.1 Anaerolineae bacterium
TGCGGGCGTGGCGGGCGAAGATGTCCAGGATGAGGGCCGTGCGGTCCAGGACCTTGACGTTCTCGCCCAGCGCCTCCTCCAGTTCGCGCAACTGGCGGGGCGAGAGTTCGTCGTCAAAGATGAGGACGTCAAAGCGCAGGGCGCGGTGCAGTTCCTTCAGTTCCTCCACCTTACCCCGCCCGATGAAAGTCGCCGGGTTAATGCGCTCCAACTGCTGGGAGGTCTGCCCCACCACCTGCAGGCCCGCCGTACGCGCCAGTTGCGCCAGTTCCGCCAGCGACTCCTCCAGAGGCCACGGCGAGGCCTCCCCTTTCAACTGGGCCCCCACCAGGAAGGCCCGCTCCACGGGAGGCGTGGCCTGTTCCACCGTCCGTACGCGTGTGCTCATGCCCCTCCTTGCCCGCTTTGCCCCTTTCCCACCGGGCTCCAGAAGGCCCTTCCGGCCGCCGCCTCCGGAGCGGATGCGGTCGGTTGATGATGTAAAGTTTCTGGCCGCACTGGGAGGACGATGTGGAACTCGCTCCCGGGGCAACGCGCTTCGTCGTGCCCCTCGCTCTCCACCCAGATGCGCCCGCCGTGGGCCTCTACGATACCCCTGGCGATGGGCAGGCCCAGACCTGGCCCCGCCCCCTTGAACTTGTACTCCCCAGAGGAATGGTGCTGCACGTCCCCCACGCGGTAGAACTTCTCAAAGATGCGTTCCTGCTCCTCCTTGGCGATGCCGATCCCTGTGTCGGCCACGACGATCTCCACGAAGTCGGTCCCCACCGCGCCCTGGGCCCCCAGGACGCGCCCCCGGATGGTGATGCGCCCGCCGTCGGGGGTGAACTTGATGCTGTTGGAGACCACGTTGAGGAGGGCCTGGTGCAACCGCCGGGCATCCCCCTGGATGAGCGGAAGGTCAGCCACCCCCTCCACGGTGACCGTCTGGCGACGCTTCTCCACCCACTCCCTGGTCTCCTCCAGGACCATGCGGACCAGGGACGAAGGCGAGACCGGCTCAAAGGAAAGCTGCAGGAGTTCCACCTCAATACGCGAGAGGTCGATGAGGTCGGCCACGATCCGGTCCAGGCGGGCGAGGCCCCTGTCAATGCCTGCCAGGGCTGACTCCAGCCGGGGCCCCTGGAGCGCGCCCGCCTCCTCCCGCAGGATATCGGTGTAGCCCCGCAGCAGGGTCAGGGGTGTCTTCAGTTCGTGGGCGGCGATGTTCACGAAGTCCGATCGGGCTCTCGCCAGCCGCTCCAGTTGGCGGTTCACCTCCTCCAGGGCCTCTGTCTCCTTTGCCACCCGCGCGTCCATCTCCTGCTGGAGGCGGACTACCTCGTCCTGCAACAGGAGGGCGGCCCACCCCAACCCGGCAGCCCGGGAAAGGGCGGTGAGCCACGCCGTCTGCAGGGCTGCTCCTTCGGCATCTGCCTCGCCGTGGCGGAACTCCACGGAGAGGATGGCCCCATGGGCCCTCTCCACAGCCGCCACTGGCACGAGGACTACGGTCCCTCCATGTTCCTCGCTGGCTGGGAAGCGGTGCATCTCCCCTCGTTGGAAAGCCCGCACCACGGGCGAGAGGGCATCTCCCAGAGGGAGGCTCCTCTCTTCCAGCGCGCGGGCCCCCTCCCCCCGCACCACAGCGGCTTTCAACGCGTTGCCCCCTTCCGTCGGGAGCCAGACGGTGGCCCGGAAGGCCCCGGGCAGGCGGAGGGCGGCTTCGGCCAGGGCTGCCCACAGGGCATCCGGGCTTCCCGCGGCAGGGGCCCCGAGGAGCGCGTCCATCGCCTCCACGCACGCCAGGAAGTCCCCGGCCCTCTCGGCCCCTCGCACGATGGGCTCGGCCTGGGCGCGCGCGGCCTCGTGCAGCGCCGTCCTCCTCTGGCCGTGGACGCGGGAGATCTCTACCGTCACGTGGGTCAGGAGCGGTCCCACAACCTCCCAGACCTGGGCCTCTTCCCGCGGGGGCAGCGTGGCCGACTGCTGTCTCAGGACCTGCATCATCTGGAGCGGCAGGGCCAGGACCTGCGGCAGGTCCAGCCCTCGCTGCAGGGCCCAGTCCACGATCTCCTCGGCGAAAGGGTCCATGCCGTGGGGGTCCCCGCGTGCGGCGCACTCTGCCAGGCGGTCGAAGAAGGTCAGGAAGAAGTGTTGCCGCAGTTCCGAGGTGGGCACGCGCGTGGTTTCCCGGGCCCACGAGGTCCTGACGGCGCGTATCCACATCGGGACAAGGACCGGTTCAACGCTCCGGAGCCACTTGGCGATCTTGCTCACAGTCACCCCAATCGCCCCTCCCGACGCTACACCCGTGCTGCGGTACGGCCCTGTAGGGGCGCACGGCCGTGCGCCCCCCCCCGTCTCAGATTCGTCAACAACCGGTGCGGTGCAG
>JBMFPD010000393.1:0-2356 GCA_049969295.1 Anaerolineae bacterium
CCGCCAAAGGCGATCAGGGTGTAGCGGTGGATGGGGATGCCCAGCCAGTGCGCCGCGGTGGGGTTCTTGCCCATGGCCTTCAGGCTCAGGCCCCAGCGCGTGCCCCGCAGGAGCACGTACACCACGGCCAGGGAGAGGGCGACCAGGACCAACTCCACCGGCCCCACCGCCTGGCCCGGGAAGGTGGGCAGCCAGGCCTGCCGCTCAAACAGGGGCGTCCCGCTCATGGTGGCCCGGCCTGGCGTCCGCCAGGGGCCGAAGATGAGGAAGTTCGTCGTCGCCACAGCCACGAAGTTCAGACCCAGGCCGACGAAGATCTCGTGCACCTTGCCGTAGGTCTTGAGGGCGCCGATGAGGAGGCCCCACAGGCCCCCGCCCACCATGCCAGCCAGGAGCAGGGCCGGCAGGAGGACCGGGCGCGGCAGGACCTCCTGCCAGGCACGGGCGGCCCAGGTGGTGCAGATGGCCCCGACGACGATCTGCCCCTCAATGCCGATGTTCCACAGGCCCGCCGTGAAGGTGAGGAGGAGGCCTGCAGCGCAGAGTGCGAGCGGCACCCAGGCCATGACCGTGTCGGTGAACTTGGCCATGCTGCCGAACGCGCCGAAGGCCATGCTCCCGTAGGCCTGGAGGGGCGAGGCCCCCATCACCAGGAGGATCAGGGTGCTGAAGGCCAGGGCCAGCACCACCGGTGCCAGGCCCGTCAGGAGGGTTCCCGCACCCCTGCGCCATGCACCGGTCAAGGTCCCACCTCCAGACGGCAGGCCGCCTCCTCTTCGCGCCCAGCGATCCACTCCCCGACCTCCTGCACCGAGGTCCCCGAAGTGGGGAGGACCCGCGTCAGGCGGCCTGCGCAGAAGACGAAGATGCGGTCACTGTACTCAAAGATCTCGTCCAGGTCCGCGGAGCTGAAAAGGATGGCTGTCCCCTGCCGACGCCGCTCCAGGAGGCGTTCCCAGACCCAGAGGCTGGACTCCACGTCCAGGCCCCTGGTGGGGTGCTCCAGGAGGAGAAGGCGCAGGGACGGGGGCAGGAGGGCCAGGAGCGCCCTCTGCTGGTTCCCTCCGGAGAGGGCCTCCACAGGGGTTTCCGGCTGGCCCCGGATACCGAACTCCCGGATGCGCGCCCAGGCGCGGTCCCGGGCGGCCGCCCAATCCACGAGGAACCCCCGCTCCTGCGAGGCCAGCACGAAGTGTTCCGTGAGGGTGAGCCCCGGGATGAGGCCCTCTTCCAGGCGGCCGGCTGGGAGGTAGGCCACTCCCGCCTTCAGGAAGCGGGCATACGGCTGCCCTGTCATCCGCTCGCCGGCGATCCAGATCTCGCCCCGGCGGGGCCGCAGAAGCCCTGCGCACGCCTGGAGGAAGGGGCGCTGCCCGCTCCCCTCCAGGCCTGCCAGGCCCACCACCTCGCCGGCCCGCACCTCGGCGGAGATGCCCTCCAGGTGCAGCCGGCCATCCTCCAGGGCCAGGTCCTCCACCCTGAGCACAGTGGGGCCTGGGGCAACGGCTCCCCGGCGCACCCCGGCCACCTCCTGGCCGAACATCAGGCGCACCAGGTCCTCGGCCGGCGCGGGCATCTCCACTTCTCCGGCCACCCGGCCCTGCCGCAGCACGGTCACCCGGTGGCACAGGTCCCGCACTTCCTCCAACTTGTGGGAGACGAAGAGGACGGTCATCCCTTCGGCCGCCAGGCGGCTCCTTCACCAGCGCGCCGGTGCTCACCGCCACGCAAGATGCGCCCTACACCTACGCCGTCACCACGACCGACCCCGACCTGATCCACGGCGACGCGCTCACCCTCACCGCGCCGACGCTGCCGGCCTGGCTGACGCTTGAGGACCACGGCGACGGGACGGCGACGCTCTCCGGCACGCCTTCCAACGCCGACGTGGGCGAGCACGCCGTGCTGCTGCAGGTGACCGACAGTGGCGGGCTGAGCGACACGCAGGCCTTCACCATCACCGTTGCCAACATCAACGACGCGCCCTTCTTCACCAGCGCGCCGGTGCTCACCGCCACGCAGGGCGTAACGTACACCTACGCCGTCGCCGCCGCTGACCCCGACCTGGCCTACGGCGACGCCCTCACCATCACCGCGCCGACGCTGCCGGCCTGGCTGACACTCGTGGACCACGGCGACGGCACGGCGACGCTCTCCGGCACGCCCGGTAACGCCGATGTGGGCGACCATCCGGTGGCGCTGCGCGTGACCGACTCCGGCGGGCTGAGCGACACGCAGGCCTTCACCGTCACCGTTGCCAACATCAACGACGCGCCCTTCTTCACCAGCGCGCCGGTGCTCACCGCCACGCAAGATGCGCCCTACACCTACGCCGTCACCACGACCGACCCCGACC
>JBMFPD010000394.1:0-2353 GCA_049969295.1 Anaerolineae bacterium
GTTGGGCGTCCAGAGGACCACCAGGAAGCCCATCAGGACTGGCAGCCATGTGAGATCGCCACGGGCTGCGGACCAGCCGAAGAGGGTGGGCATGCCCCCGCTCACCGAGCCGAGGACGATGTTGATGCAGGTGCGGCGCTTAGCCCACAGGCTGTAGACCACCACGTTGTCAAAGAGGCCCAGGAACATCCACAGGAAGGCCAGAGGGTTCAGGAGCCAGGCCAGCACCAGCGCCACCCCCGCCAGGAAGAGCCCCCAGGCCAGCGCCCGTTCCGGCGGCTGGATGCGCCCCAGCGGCAGGGGACGCCGGCGGGTCCGCTCCATCACCGCGTCCATGTCGCGGTCTATGTAGCAGGTGAGGGTGTTGGCCCCGGCGCAGCCAGCGGTGATGGCGGTCAGGGCGAGGATCCACCATCCCAGCGGCCTGGCCGCGCCGCCCCCGGCGACCATGCCTCCCACCGCCGTGAAGACCAGGAGCCACACCGAGTTGGGCTTGGTCACCAGGATGTAGGGAACCACATGGGTATGGAACCACCCTGCTTTGCGGGGCAACGCCCTTTCCGTCGCGGGTTCCATGGGCCACCACCTCCCATACATGCGCATGTGGCCCGATTATACCGCTAGAAGAGGGGGACTGGCAAGTCTCCGGCCCGCTGGCTGCGGCTCCATTCTCTGTGGGCGGTTTGTGGGGTAACGGCCGGGAAGCCATTCCTGACGGCGGTCTCCGGCAAGGGGGCGGTTGCAGGTGCTCTCGCCTCGCCCTCCTCCAGGCGGGCCGGGGGTTCGTCCTTGTAACCTTTTGCCCCTCTCGTCCGTCATACTAGGCAGGCAAGAGGGACTACGCGGGGGGCACATGCAGGGTTCGGGGTTCGCCAAGGCAGAGGCCGAAGAGAAGGCAGCCGCACGGGAAGCCCGCTTTGACAGGCTCTTCCGAACGTACCGCCAGCCCATTGCGCGGTACCTGTTCCGCCTGGTGGATGACCCTGAACAGGTGGAAGAACTGGCTCAGGACGTGTTCCTGAAGGCCTATCGGTCCCTGGACACGCTCCCCGAGGGAGCCAACGAGCGGGCATGGCTCTACCGCATCGCTACCAACACAGCCTACGACGCCCTGCGGCGCAGGCGGCTGGTGCAGTGGCTCCCCCTGGGCAGGCGGCAGCGGAGTGCTGTGGACCCCCAGCGGCTGGAGGACCGCGTCGCCGAGCGCGATGCCGTGCGGAGCGCTCTGGCGCGGCTGGCGCCCCTCTACCGGGTGCCGCTCCTCCTCTACGCAGTGGAGGGGCTCTCGGTCCAGGAGATCGCGGATGTGCTGCAGGTCACTCCCAACACGGTCAAGGTGCGCATCTTCCGGGCCCGGCAGATGTTCCAGGAGGCTTACGAGGAGGGCAACAGGTGAACTGCGGTGAGGTCGCCCTGTACCTGGCCACCTACAGGGACCTGGACCCCCACCAGCAGGCGGAGGTCCGCCTCCACCTGCGCGGCTGCCCCACCTGCCGGGCCATGTTGGAGGCCTTCTGCGAGCAGGACCGCCTGCTCCAATCGTTGCCGGACGCGCCCCTCTCCCCGGACTTCGCCGATCGGGTGTGGGCCCGCATCCACCCCCGCCGGGGATGGACGTGGGCCTGGCAGCCCGTGATGGTGGCGCTGGTGGTCGTGGTGCTCCTCGCCGGCCTGGTCGGGGGGACCGTCTATGCCTCGGCTGGGGCCCTCCCCGGGGACCCCCTTTACCCCATCAAGCGCATGCAGGAGCAGATCCAGTGGACCCTGGCCCCCGGGGAAGAGGCCCGGGTCCGGCTGCAGGAAGGGTTGGCCGAGCGTCGGCGCGAGGAGGCACGCCAGGTGCTGGAGCAGAGGAGGCGAGCGCGGTGGCAGTTCGAGGGGGTGCTGGCTGAGGTGAGGGTTTCCTCCTGGGTCGTGGATGGCGTGGAGGTGCACCTCTGCGGGGGAGAGCCGGTGGTGGCTCCGGTGGAGCCCGGCATGTGGGTGCGCCTGGATGTGGAGAGCCTGGGCGATCGGATCTGCCTGAGGGGCGCGCACGTCCTGCGTCAGCCAGGGCCCACTCCTACGGAGGGCTTCTTCCCTCTGCGGCCTCCCTCGCCCACCGCCTCGCCGACGCCTACCTTCCCCGTGGCAAGCGCCACGCCCACCCCGGCGCCCTCGTGGACGCCGACTGTTGTGGAGCCTCCAGGCGCGCCAGGTGGGAGGGGAGGCCAGGCTCCCACACCGCAGCCCACCCACACGCCTGGGCACCCGCAGACGCCGAGGGCGCAACGGACAGCCACGCCCACGCCGACGGCGCGGCCCACGCGGACACCGAGGCCCACCCTCCAGCCTCCGACGCCGACGGCCACCC
>JBMFPD010000395.1:0-2345 GCA_049969295.1 Anaerolineae bacterium
GCATGGGGCGGCGGGGGCGGGAGGGGCGCGGGGAGGGAGTCCGTCACCCAGAAGGTGCGCATCCCGATCCCGGAGGCCACCAGGTCCCATTCCACGCTGTCTCCAGCCATGAGGCACCGCTCCGGCGGGACCCCCAACCGGTCCGCGATCTCCCGGTAGTAGGCCAGGTGGGGCTTGCAGGCACGCATTGTTTCGTAGGACGTGATGAGGTCGTAGGGGAAGTCGCCCACACCGGCCCACTCCAGGCGCTTGCGGTTGGCGGTGAGGGGGAACATGGGCTGGGTGGCCACCACGACACGGTACCCCCGGCGGAAAGCTTCCTCCACCAGGGGGCGAGCCGCCGGTTTGGCCCGCACGTGGGGGCGCAGATGGTCAAACTCCTCTTCGTAGAACGCCCGGAAGCGGGCCAGGACCGCCTCGCGGGGGGCCTCCAGGCCGTCAAAGAAGGTGGCCAGGAAGGTCTCCTCGTTGGTGGGGCCTGTCCCGTCGTTCTGGAACATCCTCTCCACCCCCAGGTTGAGCCGGCGGAGCATCTCCTCCGGGGGGATGAGGTCGGCCAAATACTGGCTGAGGCGCGCCAGGTAGGGCCGCATGAAGGCCCGCATGTCGTTCTCCAGGAGCGTGTTGTCCAGGTCCAGCAAGATGGCTTCCACCATGAGAGATCCCTCCTGAGGGGATTATACCGGACTTCGCTGTCGGGGGCGAGCAGGAGGGCCGGGCCTGGAACCGGGAAAGCCTTTCCCATCCTCGTGCCGTCGTGGACGGCGGGGGTAAGGAGAGGCCTCACCGCTCGGTGCGCACCCAGAGGCTCTGGCCATCGGTGAGGACCTCCACCGTCCCCCGGAGGTCGGTTCGCAGCACCCCTATGCCTCTCTCTGCCAGCCGTTCCAGCACCGCCGCTGCCGGGTGGCCGAAGCGGTTCCCCGTCCCCACGCTGACGATGGCGAGATCTGGCCCCACTGCCTCCAGGAAGGCGCTGGTGGTCCCCCGGGCCGAACCGTGGTGGGCTACCTTGAGCACCGCGCTCTGGAGGGGCTGGCCGGAGCGCAGGAGCACCTCCTCGCCCCCCTGCTCCAGGTCCCCCGTCAGGAGGAGGGCCACCCCGCCGAAGCGGACGCGCAGGACGAGGCTCCCGTTGTTGTCCCCCGGGAGAGGGGCAGGGGTGTCCCCCGGTGGGTGTAGCACTTCCCCCAGGGCACCGCCTCCCAAGTCCAGGACCATCCCTCGCTGCGCCACGACGAGGGGGAGGCCCGCTTCCTCCACCTGCACGTGCCACTGGCGCGCCGCGGGTTCATCGGCGGGGAGGCCGGCCGCGAGGGCCCGCCCGACGCGGTAGCGCTCCAGGAGGCCCACCAGGCCCCCGGCGTGGTCGCCGTCCGGGTGGGTGAGGGCCACCAGGTCCAGCGACCGGTCCCAGAAGGGGAGGACCTTGCCCAAGGCCCTCTGGAGGACCTGGGGGTCGGGGCCACCGTCCACCAGCATCTGATGCCCGTCGGGGCTCTGCACCAGGATGGCGTCCCCCTGGCCCACGTCCAGGAACCAGACGTGCAGCCGGCCGTCTGGCAGGCCCCGGGCTGAGGCCACGGCCGCAAGGAGGAGCAGGGCGGTGAGCCCCAGGGCGGAGGCGTGCTGCCGGGCGAACGCCAGCCCCTGGGCGTAGAGCGCCCGGCGCGCTTCCTGGGGGCGGCGCAGGAGCCACATGGTTCCACCCAGGACCAGGTAGAAGAGGACGACCGGCCCCCATCCCCACGGGGGCACTTTCAGGGAGGCAAAGGGGAGGCGGGCGAGGGCGTCGGCCACGCCCAGGGTCCACGAGAGGAGGAGCCAGGCCACCGCGCCCAGGGCCTGCCCCAACGGCATCCAGACCATGCCCGTGGCTGTCGCCGCCGCGCCCCAGGCCATGAGGAGGGGTTGGGCTGGCAAAACCAGCAGGTTGGCAAGGGGGGCGACGAGGGAAAGGCGCCCGAAGCCGTGCAGGAGGAGGGGCAGGACCATGATCTGCGCGGCCAGGGAGACGAAGAGGGGCTCGTTCAGCCAGGCCACGAGGCGCACCGCGAGGGCCTCGGGCAGGTGGCGGGAGAGCCACCTCCGGGCCGCGGCCTCTAGAGGGGAGGCAAAGGCGATGAGCCCCAAAGTGGCAGCGAAGGAGAGTTGGAAACTGGCGTCCCACAGGAGGAAAGGCCGCCACGCGGTCATGGCGATGCCCGCGGCGGCCAGGGAGTTCAGGGCCAGGGCCTGCCGGTGGAGGAGGAGGGCGAGCAGGGCGAGGGTCCCGGTGAGGCCGGCCCGCACCACCGGCGGCTCCAGCCCCACGAAGAGGACGTAGGCCCACACCCCCACGATGG
>JBMFPD010000396.1:0-2333 GCA_049969295.1 Anaerolineae bacterium
GTCTGCCCCACCTGGTGGGCGTAGGGAATCCATCCCGCGTCTTCGGCGGCGCGGGAGGCCCCCACCGCGCCCCCCAGGACCGCCGCCAGCTCGCGGATGGGTTCAAACCCTTCGGGACCTTTCACCCCCCGCCCGCCGGAGACGATGATCTTGGCATCGGCGAGGTTGACCTGGCCCTCCTGGATGATGAAGTCCACCACCTTGGAGTCAATGTCCGACTCCGTCAGGACCGCGGGCTTGCGGACGATCTCCCCCTTGCGGTTGGGGTCGGGCGTCGGCATCTCAAAGACCCGGTGGCGGACCGTGGCCATCTGGGGGCGGTGCTTGGGGCAGATGATGGTGGCCATGATGTTGCCGCCGAAGGCCGGCCGCGTCTGCAGGAGGTTCAGGCTCTCCGGGTCAATGGCCAGGCCAGTGCAGTCCGCAGTGAGGCCGGTGACGACTTCCGTGGCCACCGCGCCGGCCAGGTCCCGGCCGCGGGCGGACGCGCCCAGGAGGAAGATCGCGGGTTTGTATTCCTTGATCAGGCGCACGAGGATCGCGCTGTAGGGCTCTGTGCGGTAGGCGGCCAGAGTGGGGTCGTCCACCAGGATGACCCGGTCCGCGCCGTACTGGATGGCCTCGTGAGCGATGCGTTCCACGTTGTGGCCCAGGACCAGCGCGGTGAGTTCCGTCTTCAGTTCGTCGGCCAGGCGGCGGCCCTGGCCCACCATCTCCCAGGAGATGCTGCAGGCCTCGGAGTTGAACTGCTCCACCCAGACCCAGACGCCCTTGTAGGCGGAGAGGTCCACTTCCTTCTCCTCCACCTGGGGCAGGGAAAGGGCCTCCACAGGGCAGACTTCTATGCACGCGCCGCAGAGGGTGCAGGCCTCGGTGACCTCCACCTTCCCAGCCCACTCCCCTTCCTTGAGCATGTACAGGGCGCCAAAGGGGCAGGAGGAAACGCAGGCTTCGCAGCCGATGCAGGCTTCTTTGTCTATGAGCACAACGGCCAAGGTGGTCCTCCTCTTTGCAGTGTCCTCTGGAACTGGGGCAGGCCGTCTCAGATGACCTTCGCCGCCAGGAGTTTCTCGGCCAGGGCTTCGGCTATCGCCTCTACCGAATCGCCCTGGATGATCTCACAGCGGCCAGAGCGAGGCGGCGGCGAGAAGACCTTCACCACACGGGTGGGCGAACCCTCCAGGCCGAGGAGCGAGCGGTTCACATCGGGCAGGTCCTCCGCGGTCCAGACCGGGATCTCCATGCGGGCCGCGCGGCGGATGCCGGCAAAGGTGGGGTAGCGGGGCTCGTTGATCCCCTTGACCACGGTGAGGAGCGCCGGCAGGCGGCTCTGGACCACCTCCAGGCCCTCCTCCAGGAGCCTCTCCACCACTACCCTGCGGCTTTCAAAGTCTATCTCCCGGATCTTGAGGACGTTGGTCAGTTGGTTGAGCCGCAGTTGCCGGGCGATGCCCGGGCCCACCTGGCCCGTGTCCCCGTCAATGGCCTGCTTGCCGCAGAGGATGATGTCAAAGTCGCCGATCTTGCGGATGGCCCGGGAGAGGGTGTAGGCAGTAGCCCAGGTGTCGGAGCCGGCGAAGGCCCTGTCGCTGAGGAGGATGGCCTCATCGCACCCCATGGAAATGGCTTCCTTGAGGGCCTCTTTGGCCTGGGGCGGGCCCATGGAGATGACGGTCACCTTCCCGCCGAACTTCTCTTTCAGGCGGATGGCCTCTTCAATGGCGTAGGTGTCCCAGGGGTTGACGATGCTGGGTACCCCCTCGCGGATCAGGGTGCCGGTCTCAGGGTTGATCTTGACCTCGGTGGTGTCAGGGACTTGTTTGATGCAGACGATCGCGTGCAAGGCAGCCCTCCTTTACACAAAAGTGCGGCGACCGGGCCCCAGGTGCGCCAGAACGCGTTCCAGCGGTCCAGAGAGCACGGCCCTCCGGATGGGTGAGCGTCGTCGCCATGGCTCTAAGGGGATGGACAACGGCGGAAGGGGAGGGAGCGGGATGGACGATCCCCCGGGGTGCGGAAAGGGTGTGGAACGGGGCTTGAGCGCTCTGGTACAAAGCCGGAAACCCAATTGGTCCTCCCCGGCGCTGGTCGCACGCTGTGTCGCCGTTGACGGACGTATTATACCATGCCTGCGGGAGAGGCGCAACCGGGCGCGGGAGGGTTGCGGGTGCATCTTGGGTTGGTGAGTCGGGGACGCGGGAAGACCGACCTCTCCCCTCCCCTCCCCCCTTCCCTCCCCGCATCGGGAGGGAAGGGAGGTGCCGCCGAAGGCGGCGGGGGGAGGGTGAGGTTCACCTCGCGGCGTGGGACCACAAGGTCATCAGCCACCAACA